>DAOTFU010000048.1:0-1857 GCA_035446765.1 Candidatus Absconditabacterales bacterium | reverse complement strand
TTATTTTTAATATTTTTAGAGATCTGTTTTCTTGTTGTTGTAATGTTGCTCATTCATCTATATCTTGTATGTTTAATACCATATCTTTGTTTTTTAAGATGACTTCTTTCATAATATTATATTCTTTTTCGTTGTCGAACATAATGTATAGGGTAGAAGGTAGTGGATTGTCTATACCAAATTTGTCAAAATTTTCTGTAATTTCTGGTATTTTATTTTCCAAAAAATTGAAAGCATCATCTTTTGATGAGAAGCTTGTTTCTAGTCATTTTTGGGACAATTCATCTTTTATATCTATTACTCTACTGTATATCTCTTCTTGATTTACATTATCGTTGATATAAAAGTACATACCTACTTTGTCTGTTACTAATGTACTTATATCATTTATCTTGAAACCGATAGCAGTAAATATATTTAGTAGGTAAAACAAAAAAGCAACAATAAGTGATGTTCGTAGTAACCTAGGTAAGTTGCTTTTGATTATCCTTTTTAGATCCCAGGATAGAATTCAGTTTTTTTTCATAATGTTTTGAAATTTATTTAAATATTAATTGAGTTTTGATAAATTCTTCAAATAAATTAATTTTGTTGTCATAGTGATTGATTTCTTTATCTACTGTGATTAGGTCTTTATGATTTTTATAATAATATTTTATCATATTTCTAGCTTTTATATATTTGTGTTCTAATATGTAGATTTCTATCAGATTGAATATGACTTCTGCGTCTTTATTGTTTAGACTAAAGGAATCTTTCAATAAATCAATTCATTTTTCTCTATTTCCATACCAATATTCACATAAACCATAACATCTTACTATTTCATGATTTTTTGCTTCTGTAAGTACCAGTGCTCTTTGTAAGTATTTTTTGGCTTCTAGTCGATTGTTTTTTTCCATCTCTAATATTCATTTGATATATAGACCCAAAGGATCCTCATTGTTTTTTCTGGAATTTAAAAAATCTATAGCTTTACTAGCCTTTCAGATTTCTCATTGTCTATATTGAATATCAGCTACTTGCAACAGAGCATCTTCATTGCTTGGATTTTTACTTAAAAGTGAGTTGATAATTTTCATAGCTTCATCAAATTTTCAATCTTTTTTTAAGTTTTCTATATTATCCAAAACTGATTCAGGAATGTAAGTTGACATGTTTCTACATAGATATAAATCTTAACAATTAGATTTTATACTATATTTGTTTAGAATACAAATTTTTATTGTTATTTTTATTTGTTGTTCTTTACTTTGTTGTGAAAATACTAAAAATTAGTCTGTTTTTTGGCTATTTTCTTTGATTCATAGCTTTATTTGTAGGTCTTCATTGAAGTCCCCTCTTTTTATATTTAATACTATTTCTTTGTCTACTTTGTATGTATATAATTGGTATAGAAAATTATTGTAGCTTGTTGGTATGTCATTTATACCATATATTATATCTCAGATTTGTAATCAAGCATCTTGAGCTGGTGAATTTTCTTCGACTTCTGTGATTAGTAATCAAAGGCTATTCATTTCATATTTTATACCTATGTATGGTCTTATTATTTTACCACTTTCTTTGATACTAGATATGGTTTGATTTACAAATTCTTGATTTATTGGTAAGCTATAAGATGCTCAATATTCTATATTGTCTATAGCGGTATTTATTCATATGACTTCTCCATATATATCCAAAAGTGGACCTCAACTAAATCCTGGTTCTATAGCGGTACTTGTTTGTAGAAATCATACATATGTTCTATTGTCGTCGATTTTAAATTTTTGATTTTTGGAGTTTATTATACCCATTTTTATTATTGTTTCTTGATTTTCTGGATCATATTTTAATACAAATACTGTTTGTCAT
>DAOTFU010000047.1:0-2808 GCA_035446765.1 Candidatus Absconditabacterales bacterium | reverse complement strand
AAAAGATTTTCATGTTCCAGGGTATCATCAAACCAACAACAATGTAGTTTCTTCAAAAACAAATCTAGACATTTTAACATATCAAACATTATAAAATTTTCTCCTCTTTCAAAAAATCCAAATATTTATCAAAATCTTCTGGATATTTATTTGTAAGATAATCTTTAAGTAGACCTTTCCAATCAGAGAATCATTGTGACAAATTTTTTCCTTCAGTATCCAATTTTTCAAAAAGATCCTGACTGACTACCATATTTTTTTTCAATTTTACATCCTTAAGTTTTTTAAATAATTCTTCATCTATATAATTATAAATTTCATCATAACTCACATCTTCTACTTTCACAGAAATAGAAATATCTTTGTTTTCAATCTTATACTCAGGATCAAAATCAATATTCCAAATCTCAGATCAAGAATAATTCTCTTTATTGTCAATAGTCATCTTTTCAATAAAATTTTCTACAAACTCTTCATCAACTTTCAATTTCATTCACTCTGCACTCTGCACTTTTAATTCTTCACTCACCAAAAAGTATGGATTCACAAAAAACATCTTTCCTTCTACCCCCTCATTGGAATATTTGAAAAACATCTTTACCTGATTGACTTCCAAAGGTGAGGTGTGTCGCACACTCCCAGTACAAAAATAATTTTTGTACACAAATCACTGATGTAAATGTCCTGATATCATCTTAATGTTTGGCAATTCACAAAATAATTTTGATATAGCTATATCACCAAAATAAAATCTTCCTCTCTGTCCTGGAAAATTGACTCACTCAATATAATAATGATGTATGATAGTTAAATTGTCATATTTCTTCACATAATCCAGCAATATTTGATTTACTTTTGCACTAATTTTCTCATTCTTTTTCTTCGACTCAGACAATGTTTTAATCACTTTCCCAATCTCTCACTCTATTCAATCTCTGCACTCTGCACCCTGAACTCTACACTCTTCTGCCTCAATAAAATACGGCAAAAACAACACATCCTTTCATTCAATATTTTCTACCTTCGGTTTAGTAATAAACTCTATCCTCCCATCACTTTTCACTTTTCAGTGTCCCCCGCCAGAACTGCGGGGCTTTTCACTTTTCACTTTATTAATCGTTTCGAAAGTTCTTTTAGCTTCTTCAAATACAAAAGTACTTCATATCCAATCATGGTTTCAAGCCAACACATACACATTTTTCCCTTGAGAAAAAAGCTCCAAAAAGAAATTGTACAACTGTAACAAAGCTACTCTATCATAAGAAAAATGATAAACATAATCTCACAAAAAAACTATATTTTTTTCATCATCATTATATTGGATATATTTTCTCATACCATCAATTACTCTATCTTTCACGCGAGAATTGATATGTAAATCTCAAATCAAAAGCATTAATTAATTTCAACATTTAAAGTAATTCCACTGTAACTTTAATACAAAATTTTTCAATATAAAACACACTATTGTTGTAAGGGCGATTATTAATCGCCCCTACACACAAAATCAATTATTAAATTGAAATAAAGAGCCTTTTCTTTATAAAAAAAGATGTAAATTTATATAGAAAATTATTCAAAATGAACACACCAGAATACGAAGCAATTAGCAAAAGATTAGAAAAAAATCATCAAGCATTAATAAAGGATGCTTTTGAAAAATGAGAAACTCAAATCAGAATTGGTTGAGAAATATACAATATCTTAACAAATTGAGAAAAGATTGAATTAGAATTTTCCCACAAAGATCCTGACAGCATTTTTTATGTAAATTAATTTAACCACTAAAATACAACCGTGAAAAAAGAACTTAAAAACCTAAAAATAACTAAAATCTGATACTGATGAGTCGGTATTGCCAAGACGGACGATGGTAAAAAAATACTTATCAAATGATGAGCACTACCAGGTAGCATAGTAGATATCAGAATTACCAGGAAAAAGAGTGACTACCTACAGTGACATATCACCAAAATACATAAATACGATAAAACATACACAGATGGAGAGGTCTTCTGTAAGCATTTCTTTAGCCCAATAAATAAAGACTGAAGCGTTGAAACTTTGAAACATTGAAACGCTGAAGCGTCTTTAAAACACAAAGTATGATGTGGATGATGTAAACGACAACTTATCAGCTACCCAAAACAATTGGAACTAAAACAACAAATCGTAGAAGATTGTTTTAGAAAAATAGAAGACAAACCAACAATTTTGCCTATTGTCCCATCACCAAAAGATAAATGATACAGAAACAAGATTGAATTTTCTTTTGGTGTATATATATCACAAAAAGATGAGGTAGACAGTAGATGGAGTCTATGATTTCACAAACAATGAGAATTTAGCAAAATCATTGATATAGACAATTGTGGGCTAGTTTCACCCAAAATGAATAAAGTTTTTGAATACATCAAAAAACTATGTTTCGAATCAGGATTACCAACATACGATCAAAAGTTCCATAGATGATTTTTCCGTCATTTAGCAATGAGAGAAGGAACAAACACATGACAATTATTAGTAAATTTAGCTATATCTCCTGCTAAAAATGATGATACAGAAAATCTAGAAAAACGAAGAACTCTAAAAGAAACATTAAAAACAGATAAATTTATTCAAGAGCACATAACTACATTTGTTGTGACCTACAATGATTGATTGGCAGACATAATCAGATGACCAGATATTGAAGTAGAAACATTGTTTGGCGATGGATATATTTTTGATAAACTTATTTCTACCCCCCTTTCCCAAGGGGGGATTAAGGGGGATTAAAAACTATCGAATCTACTTTTAGAATCTCTC
>DAOTFU010000046.1:0-2836 GCA_035446765.1 Candidatus Absconditabacterales bacterium | reverse complement strand
GCATCTTTATATTCCAGTTTACTAGTTTTCATGATCTTTAGATTCTCCAAAGAAAGAGTTCATTCATCATATTTTTGCAGAATTATCCAACTATGTGCATAATTTGTAACTAAAGACAACATTCATTTAATTTCTTTATCATCCAATAGATTATTTTCTATATTTCTTTTGATCAAAGCTATAGCTTTTTCAAACTCATTTAATCCAGTTTCAGAAAGTCTTTTTTGATTAATTGAATATCATTGCACTAAGTGATTTTTTAAAACTCAAGTAGCCCATATTCTAAAATTTGTAGCATTTTTACTATTTACACGATATCCTACAGAAATTATAGTATCAAGATTAAAATATTCTATTTGTCTTTCTACAGATTTCTTTCATTCTTTTTGAACTGTTGCAAAAAATGCAACAGTTTGATCTCTCTTCAGCTCTTGTGTTTCATAGATATTTTTCATATGCCTAGAAATCACAGATTTATCTCTACCAAACAAATCTGCTATTTGATTCAAATTCAACCAAATTGTCTCATTCTTTAATTTAACATCAATTTGAGCTCATCAACCTTTTGCTTTATAAATCATAATTTCTCACGTTTGCTTCTTATTCATTTTTTTAATGATTAATAATAAAAGTATTTTAGTAAAGTTCATTTTTTACACATTTGTCATCTCGACCGAAGTAGAGAGATCCCTTTCTGTTTTTTTAAAGAGATTTCTCCATTTCACTCCCGCCTACCGACAGACAGGTCGTTGCAGTCGAAATGACAGATAAAAATAATATAAAAAACTCAGAAAAAACATCAAACATAAAATAAATTTAAACTTGCTTTCAAAGAAATATTTATAATATATAGATACTTTAAAAATCAAAAAATTATATGAGAAAATTAAATCTAATATTATCTTATTTATCGATAGTATCCGTAGCTATATTCCGAAAATCAGAACTACATCCACTTTTTTGAAATATTGCACGAATATCACTGTTGATAATAGTTTTTTCTAGACCATTAGCAGATATTTTTAGTCACAAAAAAATATGAATATATCTTAGAAAAATTGTATCTATCAGACAATGACTGGGTATTATATGCGGAATATTTGCTTTAGCACATGGATTGTGATATTTTTTGTCTATAGATCTGTCTTTGACAAATATATTTTCCAATTGAAATCTACGAAATATCCAAACTATGATATGATCATGATTGCGAGCAATGATTTTTATGTTGCCACCACTGATTACATCACATAAATTCTGGATGAAAAAGTTGAAATTAAATCGAAAAAGAATACAAAAATTTACCTATCCAGCGTTTATACTTACAGCAATTCATATATGAATTGTAAAATGAGATTTATTATCATATATAATTATTTTATTATGATATGGATGAATATATTATTTAGCTTATAAAACAAAAAAATGCCCAAAACCAAAAGAAATGTAGCACTATTATTTTTGTTTTCTGTATCAATATTGTTACTAACTTGATGTCAAAAAGAAACAAACATAAAAAACAATAACACAGATCAAAATATTGAACAACCAGTAGCTCAAACAGAACAAATATTGGTAATTAATAATTGATGTGTAGGTTGTGGTCGTTGTGTAAGAACTGCACCACAAAATTTTACTATGAATTGAAAAACAGCAGAAGTAATTTCTCAAGAAAATATAGATAGTCAATCAGTAAATAATGCGATAAGAAATTGTCCAGTTTCTGTTATAGAAATTATTGAAGTATAATTTTTAATCAAAAACAAAAAAAATGAAAAAAATAGGTTTAATATTTTGATGAATGAGTAATGAAGCAGAGGTTTCTATTTCCTCTGCAAAAAACATAATAGAAAATTTTGATTACAATAGATACGAATTAATAAAAATATTTCGATCTAAAAATAACAAATTCTATAAAATTAACAAAATAGAAGACACCGAGAACTTAATGGATGAACAAGAAATACACACAAAAGATTTTAAAAGTTTCATAGATATAATTTTCCCCATCACTCATGGTAAATTTTGAGAAGATGGAATACTTCAAAGCATTCTAGAGCTAGAAAAGCTTCCATATTGCGGATGTCGCGTATTATCATCATCCTTATGTATGAATAAAGCCATATTAAAGAGATTTTTGAATAAAAATTGAATTAAACAAGTTAAATTTTCTATTATAGACTACACACTAGATAATGAAGAAAAAATAACCAATAAAATATCAAAAATTAAAAATAATTTTGAACTACCAATATATATAAAACCATCTAATTCATGATCTTCAATAGGTATAACAAAACTAACTGATCGAAGCAAATTAAACTTTGCAATAAGTGAGGCTAAAAAACACGATGATATAATTCTTATAGAACAGTGATTAGAAAAACCACAAGAAATCGAAGTATGAATATTATGAAATTGAGAAATAATCTGCTCAACCCCATGAGAATTAGTAAAAGATTATGATTTTTATAGTTTTAATGAAAAATATATAGAAAATAGAATGACCATAGAGGTTCCCGCGAAATTAGAAGAAGAAAATAATCATAAAATAAAAAAAATAGCACAAGAAATATACACCCTTTGTGATTGTAAAGGATTTGCAAGATTGGATTTTTTTATAGATAAATGAGCTATTTATTTTAATGAAGTAAACACAATACCTGGATTTACAGAAATTTCAGCATTTCCAGTTTTGATGAAAAGTACATGAATGACTTACACAGAAATAATAAACAAAATAATAGAGTTGGCATATTAAAAATGACTCTTGCTTTTCTTTTTTAAAAGAATAATTATGAAATATATTTAATAACTAAACATCAAAAATGAATAT
>DAOTFU010000045.1:0-3306 GCA_035446765.1 Candidatus Absconditabacterales bacterium | reverse complement strand
ACTTACTAAGTTAATCAATGATTCAAGAAGGTGCAAACAAAAAATAGACGAATCCATCTCTCCTCTTTTTCAAAGAGGAGTCAGGGGTGATTAAAACTTTATAATTCAACACAATACTGATGGACAAAAAATTCTATATTACTACTGCTATTGCTTACCTAAATGACAAACCTCATATAGGACATGCTTTGGAAATTGTTATTGCTGATACCATAGCTAGAATATATAGGATGACTTGAAAAGAAGTAGAATTTCAGACATGAACAGATGAACATGGTGTCAAAAACCGAAGAACTGCACAGAAAAAATGACAAAAAATACAAGAAATGTTGGATGAAAATTTTTGATATTTCAAAGAAATGTACCAAGAATTGGATATATCGTATGATACTTTTATAAGAACTTCCGACAAAGAACAACATTATCAATGAGCTCAAGAACTATGGAAAAGAATGGATGCAAAATGAGATATATACAAAAAATCATATAATGGACTTTACTGTGCAGGATGTGAAGCATTTAAGACAGAAAAGGACTTGATAGATGGAAAATGTCCTGACCATCCAAATGGAGAAATAGAAAAAATAGAAGAAGAAAATTATTTCTTCAAGCTATCTAAATATAAAGATGATGTGATAAAATTGATAAAAAACGATGAATACAAAATATCTCCTGAGATAAGAAAAAAAGAAATGTTGGCATTTTTGGAAAATGCTAGAGATATAAGTTTTTCTAGACCAAAAACTAGCTTGCCACGAGGAGTGCCAGTACCAGGAGATGAAGAACATGTAATGTATGTGCGATGTGATGCATTGTCAAATTATCTGACAGGACAATGATTTGGGTTGAATGATGATTGGCAAAATACTCGACCTGCAGATCTACATATCGTATGAAAAGATATACAAAGATTCCATGCTGCGTTTTGGCCTGCAATGCTAATATCAGCTGACATACAGACCCCCAAAGAATTGCTAGCTCATGGATTTTTGACCTTGAATGGAAAAAAAATGGGGAAATCTACAGGGAACGTAATAGATCCAATGGAACCATTGAAAAAATATGGTAGAGATGCTTTTGTGTTTAATTTGTTGTATGACATACCAGCTGATGGAGATGGAGACTTTTCTCCAGATAGACTTGGAAATGTATATAATAGCATGATAATATGAGCTTGGTGAAATTTGGTAAATAGAGTCACAAAGCTGAGTCAAAAGTACAAAGTTGAAAGTTGAAAGTTGTGAGACAATGAAAATTGGTTTGATGAATTAAATCTAAATTTGTTGGAAGAATTACTAAAAAAACATGATATAAAAACTTATCTAGAAAAGCGATATAGTTTGGTACAAAAAGCAAATGAATATATTACTAAAGAAGAGCCTTGGGTAAAATATAAAGATGAGTCAACTAGATGAGAAGCTATTGAATGCCTAGAATTTTTGCTCTATGTAGTAAAAAATCTAACAATACTTTCTGCTCCAGTACTTACAGATGGATTTGAAAAAATGAAAAATATCTTTGGGTCTGAATTGCTAAATGACTTGAAAACAGATGAAACGGTTGATTCTGAGCTGTGGAAAAAGGCATTTGAAGCCACAGAATTTGATGTAAATCTAAATCCTGAAATTATTTATCCTAGAGTAGAAGAATAATACTATGTCATATCGACTGTAATGGAGATATCCCTTTAAATATTACAAAAAGATTTCTCCACTCATCTCCAACGAAGGACTCCGTTGTATATTCGGTCGAAATGACAAATCTAATATTTTATTTTTATACAAAATATTATGCAAACGGAGTTTGAAATTAAAATCTTGGAAATAGATGTTGAAAATATGAAAAATAAATTAGAAAAACTTTGAGCTAAATACATATGAGAGAAAAACCAGAAAAGATATGTATATAACTTTAATCCTGCTAGCTATAATAGATGGATAAGATTAAGAACCGATTGAAAAACTTCTACATTGTGTATAAAAGACATACAGGATGAATCTAAAATAGATGGTACAAAAGAATTGGAAATAGTTGTAGATAATTTTGAAAAAACCAATCAAATACTCCAACAATTATGATATAAATTTAAAGCATACCAAGAAAATATACGTACATCATACACTTTAGACAATTGTGAAATAGAAATAGATCAGTGGCCCATGATACCACCCTATCTAGAAGTAGAGTGACCAGACAAAGAATCAGTTGAGAAAGTATTAGAAAAATTAGATACAAAAGATAAAATAACAACATCAGAGAATACCACAGCAGTATATAGACGTTATGGTGTAGATGACTTGGAAGAAATAAAAGAATTAAAATTTTAGTATAAAAAAGTCTGTGATTTTTTGATAAATATTTTTTTTTGGTTATAATAAAATTGGTAACAGTTAATTATTTTCTTTTTGTACTTATGAATCTAAACACATCTAAAAGCATACATATAAAATGAACACATATTTTTCCTATATTAATAAAACAGAAAGAAATAATCAAGAAGCTATTCGAACAAATAGAATCAAAACAATCTGATACAAAAAATCATCTTATATATGTTTTAAATCAAACACACCCAAAAGAATTAAGAAAATATTCACAAAAAGTATTTGAAAAAGTATATGAACTAAATTGAATGAAAATGAAAGATGAGGAAGTACAAAGTGGTATGAAAATGTTTCAGACAGCATTTGTGGAAATGGCATGATTATTTGGAAATATAAATAGAAAACAAAAAGGTAAAAGATGATTTGACCACTTGATGTGAGTCTTGGATAACTTTTTAGAATATAAAGAAAATCCAACCATAGAACAATGTGTTGTATGTATATTGCACGACAGTATTGAAGAAATTAAGTGATACACAAAAGAACATATATCAAAAACTTACAATCAAGACATATCTAATAGTGTCAATGTTTTGACCAAAAAACCTAAATGAAAAAAAATAAAAGAAATTAAATGACAAAATAAATATCACAAACATTATAACTGAATGATAGGGTGGGATAAAAAAGATTTAGAAGTAAAAATGGCAGATAGATTAAATAGCTTGCAAACAATGGAATGAACTGATCCAAACTATATACGAAAAAAGATTAAAGAAACTGAAAAGTATTTTTTAATCCCAGAAATAGAAAAAAAAGTATGAAAAAAACAGTACGAACATCTAAAATCAGAATACTATAGTGTAATTGAAAATATGTTAAACGACACCAAATAGAAAATTAATCTAAGAGTCAATAGAATAGTAAATTGTCCATGTTAACGTTTGTAAGGGACATTTTTTTTATTTTTAATCGTTTTTTG
>DAOTFU010000044.1:0-3551 GCA_035446765.1 Candidatus Absconditabacterales bacterium | reverse complement strand
TTAATTATTCATATAGAAATGTGTATGGATATTATAGCATTAGTAATGTATATAGGAATACTATTAGATTTATTAGAAGTCTTAATAATGGATTATTATATTTATATAAAAATAATGATTTATATTATATAGTTACAAAAAAGGATAAATATAATAATGATATTAATTTTTATAACTATATAAATAATGATATGGGTGAAATATTTGATAAAATTATAAATGTTTCACAAGAAAATTCACTCAAAGACTTATCTTTCAAAGATATTATTTTCCAAGCAAAGTGACTATTTCAAGATACCAACGTTGTCATATACAACAATGAATGATGATTTGCTATTATAACATCAAAATCAGATAGTTCAGCCAAAACAATTGCAATAGATCTTTGATTGAAATGATGATGAAGTGATTTAATTGTCCAATGAAAAGACCCCAAAGTTTTAGAGCTATTTTAATTTTATATTATTGCAAATAATAAAATGTGTGAAAAACAAGAATTTTATACAGATAGTACAAATAGATCAGACAATTTAACACCAGAAGATATTAGAGATAGGCTTTCTGGTATTATGAGTCTTTCAAATGATCCTACAGATAAACTTACAGATAAATCAACAATGAGCGATAAGGAATATGTAGAAAAATCTAAAAAAACAATTTGAGCCTTCATAAAACACATTTAATATTGAGAATAGAATATATACATGCCATTTACGCAATCACTTATAGCAAATCTAATAATATGATCTACCTTAGTACTATTGCTTTTTGTATTAAGATTATTCAAAAAACAATTAATCAAATATCTAGATTTTTTCATAGCAATGACAGTATGAATATTACTCTGAATGATTTTTTTGTGATTTTTACCAGAAGTAATTTACAGCTGACTAGATGAACATAAAATATGAATATTTTTTCTTATTGGACTATTTGGCTTTTACATATTTGAATTATTTTTACATCACCATCATTGTCAAGACCTAAACTGTCATGACCACAAATTACACTCAAACAAAACCCTAATGTTTGTATGAACTTTAGTGCACAATATGTTACATTGAGTAATTATTTTCTCAGCATTTTCTATAGGGAAAGAATTTGGTATAGCCACAACTATTGCAATATTACTCCACAGTATACCACAAAATACCGCCAATTATATCATGAATCACAATAAAGAATTTTATGTGATCTTAGCAGCACTTTGATGAATTTTGTGAGCCGCGATATTATTCCCATTTACAGATTTTTTGATAGCAAACAAATTTATAATAATATCAATGATTGCCTGAGCTCTATTGTACTTAGCATTGTCAGACATTCTGCCAGAATTTAAAAATAAATGATGATTAAAGACAAAAATATTTTATCTTATTTTTATATTAATCTGACTGTGACTAACGTTATTTTTAAATCACCATTAATACTTTTTTGTCATCCTCGAGTGGAGTGAAACGCAACGAAGGATATAAAAAGTATTATATACAAAAATTCTCATATCCTTCACTTCGTTCAAGGATGACAGAGAATTTTCATGAAAAGACTTTATCTCCAGCGGAAAACTTATGAAAATAACATCACGAAATATTAACTGAATTAGAGCTATAATCAAAAAATGATTTGATGAATGGATCCAAAAAGATGATCCAGATATTTTGTGCATACAAGAAACCAAAGCATTTGAGAATCAGATACCACCAGAGTTTAAGTACATTATGAGAGATTATGATTATGTGCGACATACTGGTACAAAACCATGATATGCTGGTACAGCTATTTTTTACAAAAAATGACTAAAAATATTAGACACAAACAATCATTTTGACTGAATAGAGGAGTTCTCTGAGCACGGTAGAGTGACAGAAATCAAGGTTTCAGTCCCCCTTAATAAGGGGAAGAAAGGGGGTTTTAATTTCACACTACTAAATATCTATTTCCCAAACTGATGAACTAAAGCTGATGGTACAGAGATGCTTAGTTACAAATTAGATTTTTACAATAAATTCATTGATTATATAAACAAACTTAGAGATAACTGAGAAAACATTATAACTACCTGAGATTTTAATATTTGTCACAAAGAGATAGATATAGCTAGACCAAAAGAAAATGCAAATTCTATATGATTTTTACCAATAGAGAGAGCAGAACTGGATAAGTTACAGTCAAACTGATATATAGATGTTTTCCGCCACTTCAATCCGGACTTAAAAGATAAATATACTCGATGGTCTTATAGAGCTTGAGCTAGACCAAGAAATGTTTGACGAAGACTTGATTATTTCCGAATTTCAGAAAATATAATTTCAAAAGTAAAAAAAATAGAACATCAAGATCAAAGAATGTGATCAGATCATTGTCCTATTAGTTTAGAATTAGAATAATATTGACATTTATTTATATAAATGTATTATATAATATGTTTATGATTAAAAAAATAAATGGATCAAATAAAAAATCGAGAAGATAAAGTAAAAGAATGATTGATAATCCCAGCAAAATGAAAATTTTCTCGAACTTTGACCAAAGAAATATTACAATCAAAATTATACAAAAATCTACAAAGATCCATATGAAATATAGATTATTTTTTCCATATCAACAAATCTAAGCTAAAAAAATGAGATAAAATTTATAACAGAGAAATTTATAATACCTTGACTGATACAATCATAATAGACAAAGACAAAATACCACCAAAATTTATAGAAGAGTTTAATTTGGATATAAATTCAGAAAACCTTGAACAACAAGTTAAGAATATATTCAAAAAAGCTAGATTTTTGTGATTTGATGGATCACATAGGATAGTTTTTGTAGATGATAAAATAATAATTTTTAGAAATGAAGAAAGATTAGTGCATAAAAATGAAGATAGAAAATTAACTCAATGAGAAAAAAGACGTACAGAGATTTTTACTACCTTTAACACATTCAACAATATTTATGATGCCACAAGAAGCCAATATCATACGTTAAAGCAACAAAAAGAAAGTATAGATGAAAATAAAATACTACAAAAAGAATTACAAAAATTGACTATGGATATAAAATTATTTTTTCAAGAAGGTAGCAAACAATATTTTGTAAAAAATAATATAGAAAATATATTAGAAGACATCAAAAATATAAGAAACTCAAAAGAGTTTGCAGCCAAAATACAAAACTTAGAACAAGTTACATTTAAAAATCGTAGTGTTGATTCAAACTTAGTCACATGAGCAGAAAATAAATTTAGAAAAAGATTTAATGATCTTGTAAATATGAATTGAATAATAAGCAAGCATTTAAACTTACTGGAAAAAATAGAAAATGAATATAATAGCAATCTAGATTATCTACTTACACAATTAAAATTTACAGACAAATGACTATCCCTTTCCAATTATTTTAATTCTTATGATAGTTTGCACAAAAATTATTGAGATATAGAACCTTTTGCTACTTTTCACAGACGAATAAAAAAGTACCAATCCCAAGATGAAGATTTCAAAAAAATAATTAAGCATATAGAATTGTTTTGGGATATGTACAAACAAGAAGATATA
>DAOTFU010000043.1:0-3596 GCA_035446765.1 Candidatus Absconditabacterales bacterium | reverse complement strand
ACTACTGGTTCTTCTACAACTACTGGTTCTTCTACAACTACTGGTTCTTCTACAACTACTGGTTCTTCTACAATACTATTATCTATTTCTACAACTCATGCTAGATTACCCCTATATCCGTTTTGCATCAACCAAACTTGATAGGATTGCTGGTCGTTTGATATAGATTTTATTATAAAAAATGATACAACAGCAGATCATTCTTTTCCCAAAGATATTACCTCTTTCAATGTTTGTTCTCAGAAATCAAAATTACCATTTATACATCTCAATATTGCTGATATTCTATTGATAGTAGTTGGATCTCCAGCATCAAAACTTAATCATACTTTATCAAGTTTATTTACAAAGTTTTTTACTACTTCATTTTGCTTCATTAGATCTTCTATATTTTTTTTCTGTATTTCGATGTTCAAAGACTGATTCATGTATTTTCCAAAATTATATACCACAGATTTTTCTGGATTTATATTTTGTTCTATTACTTCTGATATCTCCAATTTTACTTTATTTATTTGCATTTTACTGTCTTCTTCTGCGCTTAGTTTTATTATATCTACAAGACATCACAATGAATTTTCTAGTTCATCAAATATAACACTTTTATAATTACTATACTTTAGATTCAGGATTAAGTTTCCATTAGATTTTTCTATACTACCAAAATCTTCCAACACGCCTACTATATCTTTCTCAGTATTGGTGTAGTTATTTTCTAGAGAAATATCTGGGTTTGGATTTTTACTATCTTCAATATTTATTTCTATATCTTCTGTTTCATTATTTTCTTCTTTTTCTGGTTCTGTTTGTAAATTACTTCAATTGTCTATTTCTACATTTCAATTCTCATGGTCTTCTATCACAATCACGGAGTTATCTCCTCATTTGCTTTTATTAGTTTCTTCTTTTTTTACTTTTACTGTATTATTATTTTGTTTTTCTTTCGATGATTTTACAAAATCTGCATTATATTTTCCATTTTCTAGTATATTGATTATTATATCTAGCAACTCTGGACTCATATTAAAAGCATTCTTATTTTCTCCATCAATATCTAGATATAGCTCTGGGTATAATTCTATCATATATCCAATAGCATTGATCATATCTATATCAAAATCATTTCATAATTCATCTGTAAGTATTTTAAGATCTCATATTCATTCAGCTTCTGCTATTTTTTTTAGACTATACTTCAATATTAAAATTGGATCATAATCTATATCATCCTCAAATTTTTCTTTCAATAATTTTTGTATTTCTTTAATTTTACCTTTCATTCCATATCTATCCATTTCACAAGATTTCAAAAAGGTCTTTTTTTGACTTTCTACAAAATATTCATGAGCAGTCATATCCATCCAGTCATTACCTTCATTTTCCTTATCTACTTGTTTCAAATATTCTTCTCTTTCTTTGATGATATCATAATATTTATTTATAGATATTTTTTCTTTTGATTGATTAAGTGTCGTATTATTTTTACTATTATTTGTCTGTGCTTTTACACCATCTGGATTCATAAAAACTCCAGCTATTGTCATAGCCGTAAAAAGTCATAAAGTCTTTAGCATACTTCCTTTTTTTCTGTTTCTTTTGTCAGACTTATTTATTCTCTTCATTTGTTTTGTAGATTAGTATAAATATTATCTTATATATTATAGTCACAAACTATATTTTTGTCAAAAAATCTTGCACTTTTTTAAATAAAAAGAAAAGGGCGCAAATCTACAAATAGATCGCACCCAAAATAAGTTTCGTTATAGCCCCTACAACTCCGAAGAGATGGTAATGGTATAGGATGGGGCCGGTGTGGTTTCGGTTTTTGGAGCTTCCGGGAACTCATCGTCCCCTTGCTTGTCTCCAGTGTTCTGGAAGAACGTAGCTATTGAAACTCCGGCATTTGCAGCTAATGTTGTCGGATTATTTAATCCTACAAATGCTTTCATCTCACCACCTTTTATATAAATAGTCATGTATTGGGTAGTGAATTCCGGACTTTTTACACCAGCTGAGTCTGCAACCATTTTACGAGATTTTTTGATATTCGTAATCTCATAGATGGCAACAATACTATCAGCCTCAAACTTGATTACCTCTCCATAGGGATTTGCAACTCCATATTTCGAGAATAATTTTTGACTCGCTACATCCAAACTGTCGTAGCTGATAGTTTCAACTGTTTGACCGAACGAAACTGTGGCAAATAAAGCCACCATCAAAGATAAAATAAATTTTTTCATGATAAATAGTTTTTGTTAATGTTCTGTTTTTGTTAATAAAATTATACAAAATATAATATAAATGTCAAGCATTTTTATAAAAAAAGTATCTATCTCAAAAGTATTGAAAAGAACTAGTTTTTATTTATATCAGAAATGACAAATATTCATTTCGTTCACGACAAAGTGATAAAATGACAAAATATTGAAGTCACAGAATGTTTTGTAAATCTTTAACTTTTAACTTTCAACCTTGAACTACCTGTATGGATTCAAAAAATATGCATGAATAGATAAAATCTGGAAATCTGAATTTAAATCAAAAGATGGAGATTTGATTCAGTTTTGAGATGATTTTTATTTAGTTTTGTGAAAAGAAGTTTCATTTTTTGAACAATATCCTTATGGAGTGCAGATAGATACAGAAAAAGTTAAAATAATACACAAAAAGCTTTTGAATAAGCAGACACTTTCTTTGCTACATCGAATGGTATATCAACGATATTCTACTTACAAAAATGTAGTCAAATTATTCCTTCCAGAAGAAGTAGAAAAACTCATCGACAAAAAAATCCCCAAGAAATTGAAAAATACAACAACTTTAAACTTTTCACTTTTCACTTTTAACTGAATTTTGTCATCTTGATGACAAAATTTGATTGTCTTCCCAGACCTTCGAACTCTTATGAATCTCACAACAGAGGAGTTTCGTAATCAAAAATGAGTAGATACATTACTTTCTACGAATACTCAAAGTCAAAAAGACAAATCTTGGCGAAATATAAAAAATGGGAATACAAGTATTATTTTAGCTACCCATTCAGAGATTTTCCAAAATTATAAAGATTTACAAAAAATAATCATTATACGACCACACAAGCGATATTATTCAAATCAGAAAGATCCAAGATACAAGACTTTAGATGTGGTCAAAAAACTTTCAGAAATTCGAGATTGCGATTTAGAAATAATTGACACTTAATAGTGCAAACCACCCGTGTGGAACTAAGTACAAAAAAACTTGAAATTTTAAAAAAAATATTTATTTTAATAGCACTAAAACAATTTAAGTGCTATTTTATTTTATAAAAAATAAAATATGAATTTTGAAAAATTTACAACAAAGGCTGCAGAGGCCATACAGTCTGCTAATCAATTAGCGGTACAACAGCAAAATAGTCAAATAGATGTTTTGCATTTATTTTTGGCTATGCTTGAGCAATCCGATTGATATATACCAAGCATATTATGACAATTAGAAATAAATAAGGAAAAAATCAGAGCTTTTTTGATTTCTGAAATATCAAAACTTCCAAAACTTCAATGAGATTATCAAATGTGAGCTTCTTCTGAATTAACTAGGGTTTTGACAGG
>DAOTFU010000042.1:0-5186 GCA_035446765.1 Candidatus Absconditabacterales bacterium | reverse complement strand
TGTATCTTTTGTAGAAATTCATCCTGTACTAGAAAATTTGAAATTCAGATCTCTGATTGTTTGTTCTACATCCATTCATATTAAAATTCTAACATTCTTATCAATCAAATTTTTATATATTTGTTGAAATCATGAGAAGTAGAAAAATCCAACAAGGAATGAAACATTATCTGTAGATGGTAGTATTTTATTTATTACTTCATCTAAAAATTGCTCTTTGTTGGTTATCACATTTGATGATGTCATATATTTTTATTTAGGTGTAAAATTTGCTTTTTTTATATTATCAATAGTAATGTAAAAATCAATTAGAAATTGTTATATTTAACTTTCAGCTCATTTGTTGTTCATTTGTAGCTCATATATTTGTTTACCTAATTATTGTGTTAGTTTTAAGAAAAAAACCTCCCCCAAATCGCTCGATTAGAGCGAAAAAATTATTTATTTTAAAGGGACAAAAGGATATGTTGCACAACTAGCTCCTATGCGAAATGTTTTGCTTGAAATATACATGTTTTTGTATATTATGCGAAATATTTCGTATAGAGTGTTATATGAAATATGTGATTTTTTTATAAACAATATATTTGATAATGCAAGATTATTTAGTGGAACTAGGTAGAGAACTAAAACATAGAAATTATAGTCCTAGAACTATAGAGATTTATTCTAATTGTGTTAGATTTTTCTTAAAATATTTGAAATGAGATGTTTCGATTATTACAAGAGATAAGATTATTGATTTTATTTTAGATCTTCAATCCAAAAATAGAGCACCCAAGACATTAAATATTTATAAAGAATCTATAAAATTTTTTGTAAGGGAGATTTTAAAAAAAGACATAAATATAGATATTAGATTATCAAAGGAGCCCAAAAAGTTACCAATAGTTTTGTCTCATGATGAGATATTAAGTATAATCAAAAATATCTCAAACAAAAAACATAAAACAATGGTGTCTTTAGCTTATTCTTCTTGATTAAGAGTCTCTGAGTTGGTTAGTTTGAGAGTAAAAGATATTGATTTAGCATCTTTGAGTATACATATTAAATCAGCAAAAGGTCAAAAAGATAGAGTTACTATATTTTCAAATAAATTATTAGACGATATTTCTTATTTTATGATAAATAAAGATTGAAAGGATTATTTGTTTGAATCTGAAAGGTGATGAAAACTAACAAATAGAACAGCGCAAGTTGTGTTTTTAAGATGACTAAAAAATGCTAGAATAAAAAAAGAAGCGACATTTCATTCGCTTCGTCATAGTTTTGCTACTCATTTATTGGAAAATGGTACTGATATTCGTTATGTGCAGTCTTTGCTTGGGCATGCGAATATTCGCACTACTCAAGTCTATACTCAAGTGACTAATCCTGCTATCAAAAATATTCAAAGTCCATTGTAGTATTTTTACCCCTCTACATTAATCACCATATGTTCATAAGGAAATTTGATTCAATATTTTTTGAGAACTTGGCTTATTGTCTCTCTGATACTGGATCATACTACAAAAGGTGTTCCGCTTTTTGGGTTTACGAAAAATACGGTATGAAATTTATATCATTTAGCATCAAATCATTGTATGTAGGTGTTGGTATAATTTTTGTTTAGTATATTTGGATTTTCATTTATTGTATTGTTTAGTATATTTTTGATCTGATCTATATTGATATGACGTGGCAGGCTTATTTCCAAATCTCATCTAACCAAGTCTTCTGTTTTTAAGGTTTTTACTGGTGTAGATGCCATGAGCATATTTGGTATCAATAATCTTCTTTTGTCTATGGTCCTTACTACTGTATGTCTGATTGTGATTTCCTCTATTGTTGCATTCATGTTAAATGTTCAGAGTAGTTGTACAAAGTCTCATATTTTTATTTTTTTGTTTGTAAGTATAAAAAATCATGCTACCATATTTGATATAAGAGTTTCCATGGCAAATCATATTCACAAAGATATTCAGGCCATAAGTAGTGCTACGTCTAGTCATATTACTTGGCATATTATCAAAACATTAAATATCATACCAATAATAAAAAGTATTTTTCATATCAAATTGGATAATTTTTTGGCATATTTTGCATCATTATCTAAATGATTTAGCTCTATTTTTCTTTTTACTTTGTTTATGATTCTTTTGATAAAAATATAGATAAGTACAAAAATAGCTGTTGCTATCAAAACCTTTTTGAGCATTTCAATTCAATTGTTGGATAGATATTCTATTGCAAAGTTTATTAGATTCATTTAGTAAGATTATGTTTTTTAGTTAAAATCTTTGTGCTTTGTGTGTAGGGTACACTCGCGAGTGTACCTTACGATATAATGTCTTTTTCATATTGTTTTGTTTCGTTGTCTCATTTTTGTAGGTTCTGCATTAACTTTTCTTTTTCTTCTCATTTTTCAAATGTAAGAGTAGCGTGTTTGTATGGTATTTGTATACCATTTTTGCCAAATTCTTCTCATATTTTTTCATTTATATATCATACTGCAAAATCTCATATAATACCGCAGTTTGGATCAAAACAGAATATGCATTTTAAATCTATAGAGCTTTCTCCAAAGTTGGTGACATATACTGTGGTACTTTCTTTTTCTTTTACAAAATCAAAGCTATTGATTGCGTTTTTTATAACTTCTATAGCTTTTGGTACATCTGATTCATAGTGAATTCAGATAGTTGTGTTTAGTTTTACTATATTTTCACTACTAAATGTCTTTATAGGTTTAGATATCATAGTCATATTTGGTATAACAACTTGTCTTAGATCCAATGTCCTTATGATTGTATGCCTGATTGTAATTTCTTCAATTCTACCAAAATATACTTGATCTGATTGAACTTCGATAATGTCTCACATTTTAAATTCTTTGGTATAAAGTATCATCATACCAGCAAACATGTTTCCAAGTACTTCCTTAAAAGCAAGTCAGAGTCATAAAGATACTCATGAAATCAATAATCATATATTCATTCACATAATTTCAAAACTGATGAAAAAAGCAAATAATATTAGTACATAAAATACTATGTTTCACATAAGTTTTCATATTTTTCAAGCACCTTCTGGGTTGCTGTCTTTCATGTTTCTTTTTATATTCCTTTTTACTACACCAGCTATAATTTTTGAAATTAATATCAAAATTATCAATACTACTATACCAGTACTGATCTTTAATACATATCATCATACTTGGTTATCCGTAATATTATTTACCCAAGATTCTTGAGTACTTGTTTGTGTGTTTGGTGCTTGATTTGTGTTCATGTTTTTTGCATTTAATACCTGACTAAAACTATGATTCATAAAAAATTATATTTGTAAATAGCAAAAAAGCAAAAAAATTGTAGTTTTGTGTGATTATAACTATTCTTTTGCGGAAAATATTGTGTAATATGTATTGTTTGCTTGTAAAAGATTTGTTTTTTTTTAAAATTTGCGGTACTTTTTATTCTTTGTAATAAATTTATTATGAATAATCAATATTTTGAAGAGAAAGATAGTACAGAAAATGTGGCCAATAATATAAAAAAGACTGTATCTATACAAACTTTGATAATATCAGTGATTACGGCTATAGTTCTTATGATCATTGTAGCTACAAATTGGAATAATATAATGGAGTTATTTTGAGTAGAGAATGATCAATCTCAAAATACCGAGTATGAATTTTTGGTGTGAGATGAGGTGATGATATCTGGTGAAATTTTTGATGATTGAGATATAGTAAACTATACACACATACTTGATATTTCAGAGTATGGGGAAATGGGTTTAAAGAGTAAAAATATTAATTTAAATAATTATGAATGAAAAGTTTTTGTGGAATGAATAGTTGAAAAAATACAACAAGATATACCTATAGTAGAAGTAGATACGATATATGCCTTAGATTTGGAAGAAGATGAACTCAGTTGAGACACAGAAGAAGAAGTATTGTCTGAAGATGTGTACTTATCCAATGCTTGATTATATTTTGATGAGAATTTCTTTGATAAGTATCAGCTTATGAACAGATGAGAAAATTGAGAGATTAAAATAAAAAATCTTGAAAACAATCTTATAAGTAAAATTGAATATTTTGTATGTAATGAAGGTATATCAAATCAAAATTGTATTAAATTAAATAATACTTTTTCAAATTCTTCTGCACAAAAATTTGTGGATACTTATGGTATAAGTTATTATAAGCAATCAGAAGTTCAATCTTGGTTTTTTACTACTGAACAATTTGGTTATTTTGTGAACGATGTAGAAGATCAAGAATTTAAAGATATGATTAATACTATATTGGTAGTTAATGATAAGTTTATCCAAGAAGAGGTGTTGGATGATATAGATACTATTTGTTGGGAGTGATGAGACGCACTTAAAGAAATATACGATTATGATTTATTGTTGAGACAAAATAGATTTGTACTGGACATAAACGGTAGTGATTGAGAAAAAAAATGAATAAATTGTGAAATAGAGATAGATCCTAGTGCAAACAACAATGCCAATTTATTGGATATGTCTGTATTTGAATTGGAAGAATTAGAAGAGACTGAAGAAATAGAAGATGCTGAAGAAGAGGATAATTCTCAAGAATTTAGTTTTAATGAGACTAATCGAGATACAGATGTAGATCAATTTCCTTTGAATTTAGATAAGAGTTTAGAATTTACTTCTCGTAGAGGACATACTATTGTATTTCCTAGTAGTAGCATAGCTTACGCTGGTAAAAGTGTTCAGGAAGATTTTGATCAATCTGGTGTAAATTGTTTTTCTGTGATGAATGTGGTTGAATATGCTCAAAAAGATAGTGTAGATACAAATGGTAATATTAAAATATATGAATGTAGTGTAAATGATTGATTTGATGATTCAGCACAAAATTTGATTTATACAAATGTATGAGATAAGCACTTTGTGATAGAAATAGTCAATCCAGCTTGGGTTGATTTTGCGAATAATGTAAAAATTAAGATATAGAAAATGATAAAGTGATAAAAAAAATGATAAAGTGATAAAATGATGAAGTGTTGGAGTGCTTTGTCATTTTTTCTTATTTAATAGAAAATTTTGGTAATGTTTATTTTTCGGAAATGATTTTGTGATATATTTTGTGCCAGAAAGTCATAAAGAAGGCCTGTGTAATACCTATTATGTAAGATGCTAATAATGTTGTGATAATTCCTATA
>DAOTFU010000041.1:0-5353 GCA_035446765.1 Candidatus Absconditabacterales bacterium | reverse complement strand
AAAGCCTTTATAATCAGATACTAAGATCTTGAACAAGCATTGGTGCTAATGTAACTGAATGAGATAATGCACAAAGTAAAAAAGATTTTTTATCTAAAATGTGGATATCTTACAAAGAAGCAAATGAAACAAGATATCGATTAAAGCTATTCAAAGATAGTGATATCTGAAATCAGTATATGATTGTTGAATTATTAAAAGACATTGAAGAGATCATAAAAATATTATCAAGAATTACTAAGACTACAAAAGAATCATTAAAAAGAAATTAACATTGAACATTTTATACATTACACATTTAAGCATTTAAAGTATGGTCTCATCGTCTAACGGTTAGGACTGCGGACTTTCAATCCGCCAATCGGGGTTCGATTCCCCGTGGGACCGATTTAAAAATGTACAAATTCAAAAATGTGAAATTATAAAATTTATACATTTTACATTTAAAAATTTAATACATTTAAAGAGGGTGATTAGCTCAGTTGGCTAGAGCATCTGCCTTACAAGCAGGGGGTCATAGGTTCGAGTCCTATATCACCCACCATTAAAATAACCAACACAAACTTAGTAAAAAGTTATCAAGTCAAAAGTTTATAAAGTTATCAAACAACTTTAAACTTTCCACTTTTAACTTTCAACTACTCCGGGTCTATAGCTCAGTTGGTTAGAGCAATCGGCTCATAACCGATTGGTCCCTGGTTCGAGTCCAGGTAGGCCCAATTAAAATTACAAAAAAACACCATGCGGGTGTAACTCAATTGGCTAGAGTCCCTGCCTTCCAAGCAGATTGTTGCGAGTTCGAGTCTCGTCGCCCGCTCCATTAAATTTCAACACCAAGTTGAGATTTTTTTAATTTTTGAAAAAAGGGTATTTATATATACCCCCATTCCTAAGACACTAACATATTAGGCCTTAAATTTCGAATTCTTTTTTGCTAATACTATTGCAAATTGTTTAGCCTCATTCTTTGGATAGATATTCTTCTGATGACTTCTAGTCATTACCATAGGATAGTATTCACCATTGTTCTCAGAAACACAAGCATTAATATTATTAAGAAGTCTATCTGTCTTACGAAGCTCATCTTCAGCAACAAAAATATTATTACCTTCACGATCAATATAACAAAAATTTACAATCATAGTAGTTATTTTTTATATGATTATAATTAAATTATATATTTTTATATAAAAATGTCAATACAAATAAAAAAATAAACTCATAATTTATAAATCCACTACCCCATTAAATTTCAACACCAAGTTGAGATTTTTTTAATTATAAAATTTATTTAGTATCAATAATTACTACTGTATCATCTACTATATCATAGCGTCATTGTACAAAACGCTTTAAACATTCTCTATCATATTCAGACACATCAACTCACAATTTATCTCAAAAAATATCTATTCCTTTATCTATCAATTCATATAAAGTGCTTGGATAAAAAGGATCAAAACTTTGTTTTACATATGTATCTAATATATGAAAAAAATTATTTCCAAATCTATTACACAAATAAAGAAAATAATCATTATTTTCCGCAATATTTTGTTTTACATCATGTTGTACCTCTTTAGCAGAAGATAAATCTACAGAATTATTTGCTCAAATATCATTTTCATATTGTTTCAAAAAATAATGAAACTTACTAAACAATCACATTAAAGATTTATATACATTGGGTGTCATATAAATATTTCATTTATCGTCCAACAATTTCTTTTTAATATTCATATTGAATGTGCCTTTAAAGTCTTTTGCTCAAGATGACAATTCCTCATTGGCACAAGAAAAAGCTTCTAAAAGCTTGTTTTTACCATATCTTTTAGAGTATTTTTCCCAATTTTTTTGATATTTTCTGTTCTCCAATCAAGCAATATGTTCTTCTCGAGGTTTCAAAAATTCTTTAGACATAACGACAAACAAAAAAAAGATAAATTACTAAAAAAATTATAAACATTTTAATGAGAAATGTCAAATTTAAAAATTAAATTTCGTCCAAATGATTTTTTTCTTTATAAAAAATAGCATAATACATACCAAACAATACTACAAATGGATATACTATCATCCTATCCACAAAACTATGCAATACAAATCATTCTATACTCAGACCAAATAATCCCAAAGAAAATGCAATCATGATCAAAGACAATCTCTTGGTATCTTTTGTATTTCATTCCGTTTTCAAATCCTTCCAAGCCCAAAATCATATCATATGCAAGTACACATAAATTATCATCCATCACACAAATGCTAATAATCAATACTCTATCCATATCTGTAAATATTGATTTTCTGGATTATACTCTTTTCACTCTCACAGATGATGAGATGCAGGCCCAGCACTAGCAGCACCTTGACCAAAAAATGGTGAATCTGCTACTTTTTGTACAGCTATTTTAAGTTCTTTTAGGTGTCATGTGTTGGAGTATTCTCTATTTAATATTTGATCATGTCATAGATAACTAATGACTCAAACCAGTAAGATAATTGGGATAAAAACCCTAATGGCAAGTTTCTTCCAGTCTTTTCAATACAATATCAAAAACATGAAAATTGTCTGTATGAACCAAGCTCACCAAGCAGCCCTAGAAAAAGTAGAAAGCAATATTAGTCAATAAAGTCATCATCGTAGTATCCAAGTTTTCCAAGATTTTTTGTAAAGTATGGTCACAAAAAACAATGGCCAAAACACTACCAAAAAAAATCACAAGCTGATTGGTCTCTCAAACAAAAATTGATTACGTACAAATCATTCTTTGTATTGAGTATAATAAGCAGCTGGAGGTCTAACTCACACATCTCATTCAAAATTCCATTGGTTATATCCAAAATGTCTCAATGTACTAGGCACAAGCCAAATCACAGCTCGCCATATCAAAGATCATATCAATACCCATTTTATTATCTTTGTATACCAAGCTAGCAAATCTTCAGTTTTTTTGTCAAAAAACAGATATGATACTACAAAAAATAGTAGAAATATAAAAAAACCAAACATACTATATCTCATAGATATTACAAAATTTGATATACTAGAATTAAAAAGAGAAATCACAAATGCTATCAATACAACAAGCACAAACAAAAACAAAAACAGCTTGAGAGGAAAATCTTTTCGAAATTGTTTTAATTTGTCTTCTCTATATTTTCTTGCTAAAATCCAGACCACAAAGAGAAACAAAACTACTATCAAAAATTCTTTTCGCATCCATACCAATGTCCAAAAAGTTCAATCTCGTCATATTGCAAAAGTCACAAAAGTTTGCAGAAAAAATTGTAACAACAAAACTCACAAAAATATTTTTGTAATTAATGCTAAATTTCTCTTTACCCAATCTATCATAACAAAAAACACAAAATATAAATATAAATAATAATCAAATATTGTGTGTTTTTATTTTTATTTTTTATTTTAATATATTTATCCTATGAAAGCTCAATTGAGTTGATAAAACAACATTATTATAGCCACTGCAGCCAATATTGCCTGTATAAACCAAGCTTTCATGACTATTGTAGTCTCATGAAATCATTTATTTTCAAACAAATGATGTAATGGGGAGACAGCAAACAATTTTTTCTTAAATCTCTTTTTCCAAAATATCTGCAATGCACTAGAAGCTGTGTCTAGTATAAACAATCCAAATATTATCACAAATGGAATCATAATTCACATCCTCATATTCAACAAATATATCAGAGAGGCTAGTAGTCATCACATTGCAAATGCTCCACTATCTCACATAAATATTTTTGCTGGGAATATATTAAAAAACATAAACGAAGCCAAAATAGCTATCACAATTACTACCAATGTAGTTGCAATATATGTTTGATTCATAAATGTAACCATTCACAATACAAAAAGTATAATGGACATTAGACCTCAAGCCAATCAGTCTAAACCATCTGTAATATTTATTGCATTTACTATACTCACAGTGATCAAAAATGTAATAATTGGATAAAATATACCAATATGTATTTCTCATCCAAAAGGCCAAATGTTTATATAATCAACACCAAGTTTTACATAAAACCACCAAGAGATAAATCCTGCAAATATAAACATCAATATCAATTTAGCTTTTGCACTAAGTCCTTTCTTTCTACCAAATCATCTAATATTTAAAAAATCATCCAACAGTCCTATCAATCACATACCAAAAAATCACAACAAAATCACATAAGTTTCTGGCCTACTCAATAAACTATTGTTTATCCATCATCGTTTTTGAACCAACAAAGATATCCCAATCATTATCAATGTGATAACAAGAAAAAGTCCTCCTCACATAGTAGGAGTGCCGGCTTTATGTTGGTGTAATTTTGCAAAAATTGTAGATTTTTCACCAGTCACAGTATCTTCACGTATAGTTTTTCATACTTTCAGTTTTTTCAATATCTTGATATATATTGGATACATTACCATTCACAAAAAAAACGTCACCAAAGCAAACATAAGTATATGATTCAATTTTATCAACATTCAGATTTTTTGTAATATCTTAAAACAAAGTCATTTTAATTTTTAGACAATTAGTTTCAATAAAAAAACACGCATAAATAAAAAAAGGTATATATTGACTTAATATCAAAAATAATTATAAACAAAAGTGTTGTGATTTTAATCATAACACACAATAAATTGTAGGATTATATCTTACAATATAAAAAAAATTAATTATAATGAAAAAAGATTTTTATGAAAAACTGCAATCGCAAAAACGCGAAAAACAAAAACGTAAGTATGAAAATTTAACTTACATCAGCCTATTAGGCGAATTAGTATCTGTATTTGGATTATTATTTATAAGTATTTGGTTCTTTATACCATTCATAGTGACAGCCACTTTGTTTGTTATATTCCTAAACAAACGCTTTAATGTCTCCATGAAACCAATAATAGAAATGCTAGAAAAAATAACAAAAAAAAATGATTTATAAAATCAAAAGGGGGTTGGATTCCAACCCCCTTTTTAATATTTTCAATATTAATTATTCTCTACCTCCTCATACCCCAATTGACCACAAGCAGACTTCAATTCTCTACCCATACTGTCACGTATAGTCACAGTTAGTCATCCTTTTTCCAAGACAGCTTTAAATTTTCTAATTTGATTCATACTACTCTCTTTATAGTCTACTACTGGATTCTCATTATAAGGAATCAAATTGACGTGGCACAACTGTCATCTCAAAAGTTCTATCAATTTTTTTGCATTTTCCTCACCATCTGTTACTCATTTAATCATGATATATTCATAAAATATCCTATTGTCTGTAGCTTTTACATAATCATTTAATACATCCATTAGATCTTGTATCTGGTGAATTTTTG
>DAOTFU010000040.1:0-6286 GCA_035446765.1 Candidatus Absconditabacterales bacterium | reverse complement strand
AGATATAGACAAAAAAAATAATAAAACTATAGACCCAAGAACAATAAAAGATATAGAAACATTAAAAAAATCCCTCTCTTCAAATGAATTAGAACAAGCAATTTTAGACTCCAAATAATTAGTCTTACTGTATCCAATAATGATACAAATTCTCCTTTTTTAGCTTTTCAGCGACTTTGATCACATCTTCAATTTTGATATTTTTGTATATATCCAATATTTCATCCAAGGTCTTAATTTTATCATAAAGTAACTGTTGTGTTCATACAAAATTAGCCATTTCATCACTAGATTCTATTCACATCTGCAATTGTCATATGTTATATCATATTGCTTTTGCAAACTCATCTTGGTTAATATCTCCATTTGCAATTTTTTCCAATTCCTCAAATATTTTTTTCACACCAAAATCAAATCTTCATTTTTCCAGTCATGCTCTTATCAAAAATACACCACTATCTACATCGCTGTGATGACTCGCCTTGATATAATAACATAATCATTCTTTTTCTCTAATGTTTTGAAACAGTCTAGAAGACATATTACCACCAAGTATCGTAGCCAAAACATTTGCAGCATATTTTTGCTCATCATTTCCATCAAATCATTTTGCAGAAATAATTAGATGATTTTGTTCAGTTTTCTTGTCAAAAAGATCAAATTTCTTATCCGGCAAAATATCTAGATATTTTGGTTTTTTCATACTTCTTTTTGAAGGTATATCAGCAAATTTAGTTTCAATATCTTTTTCAATTTTTCATTGATCTTCTATTTTACCGGAAATTATCAAGATTAAATTATCTTTTGTGTACAGGTTATTTTTATGTTTTATTAGGTCTTCTCTTGTAAAAGATTCTACGTTTTCTTTTGGTCAAAGTGTAGACCAACCATAACTATTATCTCCAAAATAAAACTCCTTCCACTTGTCCATTACCAATGCCACCGGATTGTCTTGATACATCATGATTTCTTGTATCACAACTCATTTTTCCCTCTGCATCTCTTCTTCTGGAAAACAAGCATTTGTCATCATATCTCAAAGTACATCTATAGATTTATTTACAAATTCTGGTGAAGATTTGACATAATAACCTGCGTATTCATCACCTGTAAAAGCATTAAATTCTCCACCAAAAGAATCTATAGCTTCTGCTACTTCTTTTGGATTTTTGTATTTTTTTCATCATTTAAAAAACAAATGCTCCAAAAAATGACTTATACCATTTGTCTCTCTTGTTTCATATATACTACCTGCCTTAGCAAGTACCAAAACTGTAGTAGAATTTATATCATCCATAGGTACAAAAACACAGCCTACGCCTCATATTTCTTTTGACATATACTTCATATTTTTCAATTTTTTTATAAAATAAACAATATCATATTTATATAAACTAAAACCTTAAACAAGATGATTTATTAAAATCGAAAATAAAACTACACTTGACAAATTAAAAAAAAGATATATAATGCAAACACCATTTAGATTATAAAATTTCAATTGATGGTAATAAACAAAAAGAAAAAAATCTGTTTAGTGTTGGCTATATTATTGTTAGCGTGACTTTCAAGTGCATCTATTTTGTCCAACAAAGTTGCTGCAGAAAATCTCTATCCTACAATAATCACTGCAAACGAAACTGGTACAAGTATAGATCTTTCTGATGCATTACAAAAATTCGTAAATTTTGTAAAAGATGGTATCAAAGAAAATACAGCAAAAAATAAATATACATTCAATGTACAAAAAGACACACAAAAGATATTAAACAACAAAGATAGTTTTGTCGATATTTCCGACCATTTAGACAAATATTATATCAATTATATTTCACAAAAAAATATAATATCTTCAAATCAGGAAAAATTTAATCCTGATAACTTTATTCGTTTACACGAATTATCAAAGATTCTTGTAAATTCTTATCGTTTCAAAGTTTGATACAATTTAAAATGAAATATTTGACTCACAAATCAAAATTATTTTCAAAATCTTATGCCAAAATACTACAATACAGCATATGAGATGTGACTTTTAGATAATATTCAAAATTTGGAAGACTTTGAAAGATTTATATCTTATCAAGAGTTTTATACCATATTATCCAACTTCCAGTCTCAATATCCAGAAATGATACATATAGAGTATATGGATTTAGAAAACACCTATAATACTCTCAAAAGATGAGAAGTAGTTAGAAATATAGTAAAAATAATGACTTTAGATCAAGATACAGAAGATTTAAATTATAAAGATACATTGTATCATCAATATGGATGAGCTGTAGAGAGATTGGCAAATTTATGAATCACAAACACAGAACATGATAAGTTTAATCCTGACAATCTTATTACACGTGGAGATTTTATTACAATGCTTGTAAAAACATATCTAGAATCAAATGATTTAGATTTTAGTATATCAGCATTGGATCTTGATGTTGTGGATTTAAATCCAGATTCAGTCTATACTCCTTATATTGTATATGCAGATGAAAATGAATTTATAGATTATTTGATAGAGTCTAGAAGATGAAATAGATATATTAAAGTAAACAATACCATGACAAAACATGAAGCATATAGTATCATATCTCAAGTAGCTTGAGTTCAGATGGAATACAGCACAAATCAAGCAGATCAACAAAATATCACTAGATGAGAGGCAGCACAATTGATGATAGATAGTTTTAATTTTGGATACAACAAGACAGATTGAAACAGTCAAATAGAAAAATTTATCAACAATGTAAAATTCATCACTGAAACTAAAAAACTAGCTAAATTATTTTAAAAAAAATAACCCATTCCACCTGGGGTCTATGTAAAAAATATATTTAACTCCGGGTGGATTTTTTTATATGCAAAAAAGTCCTTTAAAATTTGACAAATTTTCATTTTTCAGATATAATTTTTGTGAACGAATTTTAAAAAATATAAAAAGAAAAATGAAAGGTATATTTGGTCATATCAAAAGACATGGAAAAAGCGTACACCAACACATCAAAAAACATCACAAAAAGTATATTTTTGGTGCTGTTTCTGGTGCTCTTGGATACAAAGTTTTATCTATAATAGCTGCAACTATTTTTGCAAATCCACTTTGAGTATCATTTGCTAGTGAATCATCAGTTTCATGAGATATACAGACATGAGCTGAAACTGCAACAGAATTGACTTGAACTTTTGTGATAAACGAAGATCAAGAATCTACTACTGGTACAAGTGTAATATTAAATAATAATATAACTTGAGCGGATTATATGAGATTTGCAAATGATCAATCTTCTTTAGATTCTTGAAGTTGGGAAATATTCTCGCAAACAAAAGAATGGACCTTAGATAGTCAAACAGGTACTAAAATAGTTTATGCTCAATTTTCTTGAGTAGAAGATATTTTAAATTTACAAGATGATATATCATATATACCTATAGAAGAAGAACAAGAAATCGAGGAAGAAATTGAAGAAACAGAAGAAATAGTTGAAGAAGTTCAAGATGTAGAGGAAGTAGAATTTATACTAGATACAAGCCCAAATACATTTAATTTTGTAGATGTAGCAAATGCTAATTTAACAAGTGAATATTATTCAAATACAATTAATATTGATGGAATAAATACATGAACAAATATTAGTATAACAAATTGATTGTACAAAATAAATGATTGATCTTGGCTTGATATTGAATCACTTATATATTCATGAGATAGTGTTCAAATTAAAACATTTTCAAACGATGATTATGGACAAAGTAAAACAGTTACTTTATCTGTATGAGATCTAGATGTAGATTGGACAATTACAAACAAAGATACAAATCAAATATGTGATTCAACAGACTTAAATATATTGTCACCTTTATCTTGAGATATATTAAGTTGAGATATTGATATTTTGTGGGATTATAATAATTCAGATTGTGACTGAGAAACGTTTACTATAAAACTTCGAGATGCTAATACTCAATACATTACTATCTGAAACACAGGATCTGAAACTACATGAATTAATTTTGATAGTAGCTTATTGTATTCATGATTTTATAATATCACATGATTAAATCTTTCAGGTGAAGTAGAGACACTGTATACTTGAGAATATAGTGGATATAATACCACATATTTTACATGACACAAAATAGTAATTTTAAATTTACAACAAGAAATACTTCATGAGTGAGATTATTTTACTATAGACAACGAAAAACCAAATATTGATAGTATTGAAATAAATACAAATAACACAAACACATGATATGCTAAATTGTGAGACACAATAGATGTTATGTTTGAATCTAGTGAAGAACTTTCATGAGCTCAAGTAAATATCTTGTGAACATATGCTTTACTGCAAAGTAATTCATGAAACCTTTATCATTATACTATGGATCTCAATAGTTGAAATACTCAATGAATTATAATATACAATATAGAATTTGAAGATTTGGCGTGAAATACTTGATACTATGAATGAGTAGAAACTTGAATAATTTTTGATAATGCTATGCCTACATTGGAAAATATAGAATTTACAAATACATGAGATATTATAAATATTTTGATAGAAACAGATGAAAACACGATTAGTGAATTTAATTATTATTTATCATGATCTAATACTGGTCAGGATTTTAATAATACAACTTATTGAACATCATACAACTATATATTATCATGAATAAATACATGATCTATATACAATTATTCTTTTTCTATATCTGATGTAGCATGAAACATTTGATATATAGGATGATATTTTCAAACAAGCTGAGATAACGTGGATTTTACTTTTGAAAGTATTGAAAGTGGTAATATGATAGTAAATATATGATTTTCTGGTGATAATAGTGAAATAGAGGAAAATACATGAGTACTTATATCTACAAGTATAGCTGATACATTTAGAGCTGAGATAGAAAAATTTAATATTTGTAAAGCAGAAATAGATGATTTTAATGAAATAGAAATACCAGTAAGAAAATATAATGTTATATTAGAAATGCCAGAACTAGAAAAATCATATGTAAAAAAAGTAGTGAGTGCATTTTCAATAGTTTTGTTTGATAGGATGGAAGAAGCTAGACTTACAAATCAAGAAGTAGATGAGATCACAAAAGAATTCAATAATTTCTTGGTTATACTAAAACTTGTAAAAGACAATGATAATGAATGTGAACAAAATCTATCAAACTATTATATGTCAAAATTCAAAAAAACTCTTAAGAAATATGAGATAACTGTGGAGTAATACAATATAACTATATAAAAATATAAATATAAAACGATAGAAGAAGAAACATTCTATCGTTTTATGGTTTTATAGTTATATTATATTGCATTATTTTATTTCTACAACTCTGCTATCTCAATCTTTTGTGATGTAGATTTTCACATAATCATCTATATCCAATATATCTACAAATTTCGGCCATTCAATAGAAATATATTCATGATTACTTATCTGATCGTTGAATCATTTTTCCCAGATATCGCCTTCTGAATCTATCCTGTACATATCCATATGTAACAACTTATTGTTATAAGAATTGATATAAGCATAAGTTGGACTTTGTACCGCATTTTCATCAATTCAAAGAGATTTTGCAAATCATTTGGTCAATAATGTTTTACCAGATCCAAGATCTCCATAAAGCAATATTTTTTTATATTCTTTTCAAAGTTGTTGTCACAAATCAAACATTTCTTGTGGCGTTTTAATAATTGTTTTCATAATATTGATTCAGATAAAATAACAAAAGAATTTTATAAATTCTTGATTTTAAGTCAATAAAATGTAATCCTAGATTAGTTAAAAGTTTATCAAGTCAAAAGTTCAAAGTAACTTGATAACTTTTTACCTTTAACTTTTAACTAGTTTTTTCTATGAAAAAACTCTATTTAATAGACTGATCATGATATCTTTATAGGGCTTATTATGCTTTTCCAGAAATGCCAGATAAAGATGGACACAATATAAATGTAGTATATTGATTTTTTCGTATGCTTATAAAATTGTTTCATGACAAACCAGATTATTTTGTGATAGCTCGAGATGCTCCTACAAAAACACACAGACATGAAATATATCCAGAATACAAAGCAAATAGAATTAAAGCTCCAGACGATTTTAAAGCACAGATACCTATAGTCCAAGAAGTGGCAAAAAAACTGAATATTCCCAGTTTAGTTCTACCTGGATATGAAGCAGACGACATTATCGCATCAATAGCAAACAAACACAAGAGTGACTCTGAAGTTTTGTGTAATATATTTTCATGAGACAAA
>DAOTFU010000039.1:0-6787 GCA_035446765.1 Candidatus Absconditabacterales bacterium | reverse complement strand
TAATCGTTATTTACTAAAAAAATTATATCTTAATTATAACTAGAAGTTAAAAAAAAACAAATTTTAAAGTATCTTTCCAGCAATGTTTGCCACTCGCACGATGTATGAAATATGTCGTGTAGTGGCTGTTAGATGACTGAACCCCGCAGAATTGAGGGGTGAGAGTATGTATCTTCAATTTGGATTTTTCTTATTTTTAAAGATGAAGAAGCCACTAAATTAAGTTAAAAAATCTAAATTATTTTTCTATTTCTTTAAAATATTCTTTTAATTCTTCTCAAGTTAGAATCTCTCACCTAAAATAGTAATTATTTTTATCTTTAGCATATCATAGGTGATTTATAGGATGTTCAAATCACATTCCGACGAATGATTCAATATCAACTCATTCTAGTTTTTGATTTCACCAATATATACTGGTTCAATCTGTCAGATAGTCTATTGCTCAAGAAACAAAATTAAATTGATCTAGAGGAATACTTAGCACTTCATGTCATAGATATGTGTGATCTTTATCTAGTGCATAATCTGCCACTAATGGAATAAAAGTTGCTATATCTGCTCACTTTATTTCATATTCATAAAAGTATATTTTATTTCACTTCGTTGTGTACATATCAGATTGATCTTTCCATCATTGTATAAACATTTCTTCTGAAATATCTGTTCTTGATGTAGCATAATTTCGAAATGGCACATTGTTGATTAAAAATTCAATTTTTTCTTGATCTAGCTTTTTGATATCGTATGTTTCTCTATTTGAACATCAGAAAAGAAAAATGGGAAACAGTGTTATAGCTAGAAATAATATATTTTTTTTCATTGTTTATTATTAAAAATAAAATTTTATTTCTTTTCAAGTTTCTTTTGTTCTTTTACGAGACGATCAAAATCTTATTCTATGCTCTGAGTTTTGTTGTAAAACTTGATTTGGTAGTTCTTACTGTCCTCTGCAGTTGTTTCCAAAATGGAAATAACTGATTTTTCTTTGATGTTTCCATTTGGAGTGGTGTAAAGTAGGAAATCTGTTAGTTGATCTTTTAGGGAGAGTTCTTTATTTATTTCCATTGAGAAAAAGATAAATTATTCTTTCTTTTTTGTAAGTTTTTTAACTTCTTTATCAAAGTCAGATATATAATTTTTATCTTCTTCTTTTCTGTATTTCTCATATTCTATTTTTGCTTTTTCTTTAGCTTCTTTATGACTTATGCTTCCTACGTTATCTAATAATTCCTTTCCACTTGTTTTTAGAAAATCATCTAATTTATTTATCCAGTCTTGCATTGTCATAGCTTCCATGTTCATCGCTTGTAGTTCTGCAAAGTCTAAATACATTGATACGATTAAATTTAGTTGTTTTAGTTCATTTTCTGTTAGATAATTTTTAGCAACTCATATATCACGAGTGGTTATATAATTTCATTTGAAATTAGTCAATCACATAAACTCTTTTTCTGAATCAACTCTTTCTTTAATTACCTCTGCTGCTGTATTTCAATGTATAGCATAGTGTATTTTGTTTTGTATTGTAGCAAAAAATTGCTTAGTTAATTCGTCATTACTTTTATAATCTATTGCTGTTGTATAGATATCAGTGATTTTTTGATAGAAATTTCTTTCACTACTTCTAATATCACGAACTCTTTGTAGTAATTCTTCAAAATATCTAGATTTTGCTCATTCTTGTTTTAGTCTATCATCATCCATAGTAAATCCTTTCACGATATACTCTTTTAGTCTTTCTGTTGCCCAAATTCTAAATTGAGTACCTTGTTGAGATTTTACACGATATCAAACTGAAATAATCATATCAAGATTGTAATAATTAGTCTGTTTTTGTTGAAATCCGGTATTTCCGGATTTGTGTAAAGTTTGGCTTTCTTTCTGCTCTCATTCTGCATATATATTTTTTATATGTTCATTGATGGTTTTTTTTGATTTACCAAATAGTATTCCCATTTGTTCTTGGTTTAGCCATACAGTTTCGTCTTCAAGTTTTACTTGAAGTTTTGTTTGTCAGTCTTGTGTTTCGTAGATTATTAGATTTGAGGACATTGTATAACTATATTAAGATATTAAACTAATATTATTATACGAATTCTACATTGTTTATCAAATTATTTTTTGACAACTTTTATTTATTTAAATAAAAAATTAATATTATTTTTTTATTAATACATAATTTGTTTTTCTAACTTTCAGCTCATTTATTGCTCATTTGTAGCTCAAGAATTTGTGTTGTTATTTGAAAGAGAAAAAAACCTCCCCCAAATCGCTCGATTAGAGCGAAAAAAATTATTTATTTTAAAAGGGACAAAAGGATATGTTGCACAACGTTTGCCGATGGTCCGATGTCTGAGTGTAACGAAGATGTCGGATAGTGGCTGTTAGATGACTGAATACGAGTATTCGTGTGAGGGTATGTCTTCCCAGTTTGGATTTTTTTATTGTTATTTAAAGATGAAGGAGCTTTTAAATTAAATTAAAAAATTGTTTTTGATATTGGAATAATATAGATAGGTATATTTTTAAATGACTGCACAAATAAAATGCCGACTATCTTCTAATGTCTATCAAAGCTCAAGCTGAACTAAATGCTGTTATTTCTAAATACAAGTTTGAATAGGCTTCTGGATATCACAACAAGCCTACATTGACTCCTATATATTTACAAATCTCACCTTGTTGTAAATCAAAATAATGTTCTGCCACTTTTATACAAGAGAACTCCTCTCAAGGTCACATAGAAGATAAGGAATCTAGAAATATGTACTGAGGAGGAGAAAAAATAGAGTCAAATTCCATGTTTTGATAGAATAATTTGTAAGATACAGCTCCACTCAAGACAGATATTTTTAGAGGATTTTGAGACAAGTCTTTTAACTCAAAAATAAATGAATTTACTTTTTGGATCTCTTTTTGTCATGTAAACTTTCAGTGTTTAGTAATTTCTGGATCATCATAATTTGGGTAATCTGGAGAATTAAACAACGAAAGAATATTTGTGTGATTTTTGATCTGACTTAAATAGTGTGGTTCAGATATAAAGACGATAAAACTAGAAAATCAAATAAGAGCGAATATAGAAAGCATAAACATATAAAATTTTTTCATATTGTGTAATAAGGAAATTTAAAAGATAATTGAAATAATATATAATTTAAAATCAATAACAATAAAGAAAAGACCTATAAAGCCTTCTCTGTTTATAGTATTTAATATTTAGAGTTCACGGTAATTGAGTCCTTGGGGGTCAATCCTCCGCTATTTCTTACAATGGGGCGGGATGATCCGCCGTTGAGCCGTGAACGTAGTGAATGGTGCAATGGTGGATATGCTGTTGTTGAGCGAAGTCGCGATAGCGCTGAGCCAACAACCATCCCGCCCCATTGAGACGGAAGAGCGAAGAAAAGGACGGAGCGATAGCGGAGAGCGAAGCGGTCCGACGCAGAGCTATTTCGTCTCAACGCCCGCAGGTGTGCGACGTACTTTGTATGTCGTGTACCTGCTGTTGTAGGTTCGTAGTCCGTAATTAAAACTATAATAACTAAAAGGAAGGGCTCTTCTAAATTAAATTAAAAAAATCTAAATTAAGTTTTATATTCTGCTTATGAATTAATGAAACTCAAATACGGCTCATTTGTAGCTCATATTCAGTTCATTATTTTTTTGTTTTCAATTGTTTGATGAATTCAAATATCTCTTTCAAATCAAATTCAAAATTCTTTTTCAATACCGGTTTCAAATCTGTCTCAATTTGTCTTTCGAGCAAATCGAAGCTTTCATCGATAGTGTATTCATGATTCGATTCTTCCAGTTTTATTTCTATTAAATCCATAACTTTATCAAAATCGAATTTCGCGAAATTCTTGATATACCAGACATCGAAAAAATCCCTAATTGCTGGTTGTGTTCTCGTGAGGCTTGCTCTTGTCTTTTCTGCTACTATTTCATCAAATTCCATACAGGTAATAGTATGTTCTACAAAAATACTTTCTTCCATAGTCTTGCTGATGAAAATCGATTTTATATGTTTACTTGCCGGTTCAATCTCTAATTGTTCTTTCATCGTAATATCTATTTGGATATTCTGTGGAGAGTTGTCTATGAGCGAGGTATATGAAAAATTGAAGATTCATTGTCTGTCCTCGTTATATTTTGTTCTTTGATCGGTTATTTCTAATCAGAGTATAGCCAAGTCTTTTGTTAATCTTTGTTTGTAATCTTCTAACATTGCTTTTCTTTCGGTTCTATTTCACTTGTTGATTACTACAAAATCCAAATCTTCGCTCAATCTGAAATAATCAAGATAAATCTTGTTGAGACAAGTTCATCCTTTGAAAATCAATTCTTTATAGTGTCTTCAGATGAAAATCAAAATAACGGTCAGAAGAAAGTCTTTTTCGAGTTTATATGCGTCGAAGCCATAACTATTGGATGATTCCAATATCTCCAGAAAATCCTTTTTGGAATAATTAAAATCTACTCAAATGAACTTTTTAATATTGTTTATATACATTTCTCTATATTTTTTACTTTATCTAAAACGGATTTGATAGGATATTTCTTCATCATCTTAGCTAATTTTTCTTTATTTAAAAGTTTATAACTATCTACGAAAAATATGTCATCATATGTAGTATATGTCCTTACGAATTCAAGGAAACATCTTTCTTTGTTCATGAAATACAGATTGTGATAATTGATCATTTTTGTATCTTTTCCATAGAGAAACTCTTTTTTTACTTTTTTAAAATCATACTTTATTCAAAGAATTTCTATCTCTTTGGAATAATGAAGATTATATACGGTGAAAATGTTTGAAACTTGAGTCGTAAAGCCGTATCTATTGAAGAAATTCGGTCATCAAAACATATAGTCTTTGAAGTCCATATACGCAGCTCAGATAATGTATGGATTTTTGATTGTTTTGATCTGATTATTATAATATCGTTTACCATTTTTTATCACAGAAATATATCCAAGATTGGATAAATCGTCCATTTCGTAGGTATATCAAAATCTCTTTATTAATTTTTCCAAAAAATCTTTTTTTAGTATTTCTTTGTTTGAACTACTTATCTTTTCTTTTAAATTAGCCATTTATTGATTATTATCTATAAATATTTAGTTTGCCTTTTCCGATAAAAATATAAGAATTTGTAAAATAAAATCAAGTGTAATTTATCGAGACTTCAAAAATTCTCAAGTGTTAAAATCTAACCAAAATTGATAGATTTTACCAGTAAAATTTTCTCTCTCAAAAATTTGTACATTCTCCTTCAAAAATGTATTTTATTTTTGATTGAAGAATGGATAAATTTCCTCTTCAAAAATTTGCAAAATAAAAAAATCTGCAAAATAAAAAAATCTGACTATAATTGATTGTATAACTTTACTTCATTACTTTTATTCTTATGACCAATAAAATCAAAAAAATACAAGACATTATTAGAGAGAATTGAGCGATGCTCAAGGATATTAAGAAAAAAAATCTTATTACCGAAGAACAGCAAAAAAAATTAGCAGAAGTTATGTCTGATGATGAAGTTGCTGAATATGTTTCTCAAAAAAATAAAAAAGCACAAGACGCTATCAAGCAAACAAGAGATGGACGAAAACAAACAGAATGATTTCAAGAAACGATAAAAACTCGTAAAGAAGATATATCACTTATCAAAAAAGTTGCTGAAAAAATGGATGTTTCTTTTGAAGAAGCATATAATATGCTTCATGGAGGTGATGAACTCAAAAAGAAAGTTTCTAACAAGAAAGAATCCAAATAAGCTATGAAAACTCCGCAACTTGAAACAAAAAATCACAAAATTGATGAATGAAAGTCTAAAAAAGAAAAACTTGCAGAATGATGGAAAGAGGAAGAAAGACCTGCATATATCAATGGTACAGAAACCAAAATCAAGATTCTTAAAAAAGAACTTGCACCAGGCGCTTTTGTACGAGAATATCAAGATGATGGTAAAATGCCAAAACATTTGGTAGGAGAACAGTTATTCAACTGGAAAGCAGTGCTTAATCTTGGATTACAAGACAGGTTATCTACATGGGAAAATACGCAATCCATGAGATGAGAGACTAAAGAAGAAAAAGATGGCTTCTTAAAAAATAATTTTCAAAAAGATTGAAAGAATTTGTTTCCTGGGTATTGGAATCCAAGTTACAAGAAGTTCAGCAATATTGGTAAACGAACGGATTTTTGGTTGTCAGGTGGTAATGATGTAGTACTCCATAGAGATGGGATGGATCGTAGCTACTATAATCCTGAGTTTGGCTTTTCGTTGCGTCTTCTCAAGAACTAGACCCTCCAGAGGCGGGCAGGCTCGAAGAGCCGAAACATCCAACTATTTGTCTATTTGACTATTTTGAAATTCAACACAGTAAAAAAATATCGTAGGACGAATTGCAAAGCAATTCGTCCTTTTTTCTAAAAAAAAATTAAACTAAAATAAAAGAGTCCTTCCGTTCTTTTATTTTCTTATAGATCGGACTATGACCTACAATGGGGCGGGATGATCCGCCGTTGAGCCGTGAACGTAGTGAATGGTGCAATGGTGGATATGCTGTTGTTGAGTGAAGTCGCGTAGCGCTGAGCCAACAACACATCCCGCCCCATTGAGACGGAAAAGCGAAGAAGAGGACGGAGCGATTAGCGGAGAGCGAAAGCGGTCCGACGCGGAGCTATTTCGTCTCAACGTCTGGACTTGGTCTGACGTTCCGACTATCCGTTGAAATTTAATTTTGTCGGGATGTTACAGACAAGTCCTGTTAT
>DAOTFU010000038.1:0-7088 GCA_035446765.1 Candidatus Absconditabacterales bacterium | reverse complement strand
ACATATCAGAGTTACAAGAAATATCCGTATCTGCAAACCTCTTTTGTTGAATTTGCCAAGCTTTAATTACTTTTGATTGGATAGATTCACTACTTTCTGATTTGATATTGTCTAACAATTTATCAATATTTTCTCTAGGAATTTCTAATATCATATCTATCCTATCCATCAAAGGACCTGATATCTTATTTTGATATTTCCTGATTTCATTGATACTACATTTACAAGCTTTTTCAGGATCTTTGTAATAGCCACATTTACAAGGATTCATACTAGCTACAAACATAAAATTGGCAGGATAATTTACCGATCACGATACTCTAGAAATACTAACATTTTTATCTTCTAAAGGCTGTCTCAATACTTCCAATGTCTCTCTGGGAAATTCTGTCAATTCATCAAAAAACAAAATACCTTTATGTGCCATACTTACCTCTCCAGGACTCAAAGCACTTCCTCATCAAACTATAGATATCTTTGATGCTGTATGATGCACTTGCCTAAATGGTCTTTTTACTACCAATGGACGTTCTTTACTAAGTTTTCACAAAATAGAATACACCTGACTCACTTCCAAAATTTCTTCAAATCACAATGGCGGTAAAATACTTTGTAAAGCTTTACTCAACATTGTCTTACCACTACCAGGAGCTCATACCATCAATAAGTTGTGTAATCAAGCTGCTGCTATACTCAAAGCCCTCTTTGCTACAATTTGTCATTTTATATGTTCAAAATCCATGCATCAATAATCATCTAGATACAGATCATCAATATTTTTTGTTTGAACAATCTTAGTCAATTCTTTTCATTTTAAAAAGAAATCCAATATTTCTTGAAAATGATCCAACGGATACACATTTATATCTGGTATATACTCCAATTCATAGATATTTTGTCTAGGTACAAAAAAATCCTTATATCATTTTTTGATAGCTGATATCACAGATGGCAACAATCCATCTACTCTTTTTATCTTTCAATCAAGTCAAAGCTCTCCAAAAAATAAATAATCATCCAGTCTATCAAAAAAAATCGATTCTCAATCATTTAATACCAACAATATTGCCACCGCCATAGGCAAATCAAAAGATGTTCATACTTTTTTGATATCCGATGGGGCCAAGTTTAATACAAATTTTTTGTTTGGTAGTTTAATACCAACATTACGAAAAGTAGCTCTAAGCCTTTCTTTAGATTCCTTGATAGCAGCATCAGGCAGTCATATAATATCAATATTTGGCAGCGATCTATTGCAGTCAGCTTCCACCAAAACCTCATATCATTCCAATCATACATTTGCAAAAGTCTTCGTTCTTCTTACCATTCCAGTTTATTATACTATAAATCTCACTGTCAAAAATATATTTTACAAAATAAAAATCAAGTCAATTTAAAATAAATCTCACAATTGTGAGATTTATTTATATTTTTATGTAAGGAACGGTCGTGACCGTTCCCTACAAAAAATTATTCAATACTATCTTCATTATGTTTGTGTGATCTACCCAACCACGAAAACAATCTAATCGTAAATAATAATCCAAACATTATCCAACCCAATACAGCAAACACAGAATATTTACCTTCTTCTTCAACTCCATTATCCATTATCAATTCAACATTTTCCACTATTTCTGGACAAGATAATCTTTTATTTATAGACATAAGAATTTCCTTTCAAGCATCATCTTCCAAATTATAATATTTACTAATTAATTCACACTCTTCTACAGATCATTTATAATATTTTTCTTTATTTACAAGCTTTCTAAATTGCACAGGATCTATTTCATTTAGCAGGTATAGTCATGTAGAAGTCTGAAATGTAAATTCTTTGTAAGTAAGATTTGATTTACCGTAAACTTGTTTATCTTCTACTTGTATATTCAATGGAACTTCTGATCCTACAGCCAACCAATTGTCTGGATAAATAGTCAAAACATCTTCATCCCACTCATGTTCAATATTGGACATATCATATTTTATGCCATCTATAGATATTTTGATACTATCTTTGTTGATTCATTTTCCTTGATCATTTATTTTAAATTGAAAATAAGAGTCTAAAGCAGCATAAGATCAAGTCTTTATCTGAGGAAACAATAAATCAATACTTGGTGCGATTATATCTGGATTACATTCAGGCACGCTAGCAAATTCAAAACTATAATTTCATCACAAATCTATCATATCTCACAAATCATTTACTATATAACTACCAGTCACAAACATAAAACTTGTATCACTTAGATCGACTTCACTTTCAAAAAACAATTGAAAAATTACTTTATCCAAACCATCATTATCTGTTTTCAATTTATTAAAAGTGATTTTTTGATCCTCTACCACATAACTCAAATTATTTTCTTTTTCTCATGGGGCTATGATTTTTGATATACTGATATCGTCATTATTATATTCCAATACAGCATTGACACCATTTATCAAGGCATCTTGCAAGTCAAAAACCACATTTATTTGGTTTTCACATCCAGCATGAAATTTGTCAAATGGTTTAAATCTTTCAGAACTATATATTGGATCCAAAGATACCTGTGCAAAACTAAATCCTAAAAATGATAATATAAACAATCATAACAATATAATTTTTTTATTTTCCATTTTTATTGAAAAAATAATAAAACAATCACTTTTTATTTATCATTTAACAGATAATTATCAAGAGAAAATAAAAAAGGACCGTAAAATTCACGATCCTAATTCTTTGTTCATTTAATTTAAAAGACTTGTTTGGCAATATATACAATGCCACAAGTACTAAACTCTTTCTCCAACCTCCCCACTACTTCTTTACCAAAGATTCTTGTCACCTCTTTTCGAGGAATCATCCTATCACCAGATTTATTTGCTTTATTGGTAGTAGCCAAAACAATTCTTTTCGTGCTATGATACCTACCATTAGATGTCTGAAAAGATGTACCTTCTCTAAACAAAACTGTGATACCAGGAATCTGAGGATTTTCAAGCTCTTTAATGATCAAAGATAAGTCTTCCCTTAGCTCCTCTAAGCTAACTTTTTTTGCTTTCACACACATAAATCAATTCTTTTTTTAGTTAACAATTTTTTATTTTTTTTACAAACAAAAAGTATAAAAATAATCTACAAAAAATCAACAAAAAAGCTTGATTTAAACCAAAAAATATATTATATATCAATATATAATTTAAAAATTATTAAAAAAACATGAACACACAAAAAAACGAAGAAATAAAAAAAACCATAAACAATCCTATGGTAGAAGACATGAAACCATGACAGGAAGATATCTCCAAAACTATTTCCAAAACATGACAAAACAAGATAGCTCCAGATCAGATATCTACTGGACTAGATAAACGAGAAAATAAAATATCTCACCAAAGAAAACCAGAAAAATAATTTAATTAAAATACAAGAAACAAAATAAATCAAAATATTAACAAGAAAATAATCCAAGAAAATATATTAAAAATCTTCTTCCATAGAAGATTTTTTTGGTACTGTTTATATAGTACTTTCTCTCTATCCCAGGTATCATCTCCAATGATTTGATCTCACAAAAGTATTTCCACTTTTTTTATATTTTCTTTTATCACTTTTCTATTCGATAAATAATCAGGATTTTCACAATTTAAGATAGGCTTAATTGCAGCAATACAAGGATCGCCACCTATAGATTCTTTGTCCAATTCCTTTTCATATTGTGACTTAGCCAAAAGATAAAAAATATTATCATAATTGTAAATCAATTCTTTTTGATTTGCTACGATCTTTTTATTTTTATGTTTTCTAATCAACAACAACACAACCAACAAAACACAAATAAATAAAAATCATATCCATAAATATATAGATATCTCAATATCAACTCACATTTTTAAAGCAAGCAATTCCAACATATCATTCAATAAGTTCTTTAAAAAAATCATAACCTTTTTTTATTTATAAAAATATTTTAAAATATTATCTCAATCGACCACTACTGGTATAAAGTTCCTCCAAAAAACAGGAATTTTTTTATTGATGCAATATTTGCTCCAAGATTTAGAACCAATCTTATCTCATTCTTTTGGGTATCTTACTTCCAGTCATATCAAACTTTCGTCATTAATATTTACTATCGTTTTTCAGATATCCATCTCTCACAATTTATCAATAATTTCACTTTTTTCAATATACTTTTGCCAAAAATTTTCTTTAGCCTTTATGATATAAATTTTCCCATGAGACAAAAATAAATAAACTCAATTAACATACTTATGCCCTTGTTCTCAAGCATTAAAAAAATCCACAAATTCTTTTAATGTACTAGAAGTGACTTCAGAAAATATTCCAAATTTTTTCAAAATTTGCAACAAAGAATTCTCAGACACAAAAGACAAGGGCACATCCCAGCAAAAAGCAAAATCACTATTTCGATAATCAGATTTATTTATTTCAATTAAGTTTCAAACATCAATATTTTTTTCATCCAATTCATTATAAATCTTCTTCATACTATCAAAAAAAGTATTGGTTTTTTGATCACTCTTGTTAGACATATCAGCTAACTGAGGGAACAATGATAACCTAATTTTGTTCCTCAAACTCGTTTCTTCATCTAAGTTTGTAGGATCTACTACAAATGGAATACCAAAATCTGCACAATATTTTTCTATTTCTTTTTTAGTATAAGATAACAATGGTCTAACTATCTTTACTCATTCCAACAAATTGTTCTCATCCAAAAATTTCATTGAGACGAAACCATTAAGCCCAGAACCACGCAACATATTCATAAAACTAGACTCAATGCGATCTGTCAAGTTGTGTCCAGTCAAAATAAAATCAATATTATTCTGATCTATTATTTTTTGAAATTCTTTATATCTCCATTGCCTTAAATCATTCTCAGTCTTTTTTTCATCACTCTTATTGACCACAACTTTTAACTTTTCACTTTTAACTTTTCACTGAGTGAAAAATTCTTTAAAGAATTTTTCCTCTGCTTCTGTCTCTTCTCTAGTTTTATGATTACAATGAACGAAATACAAATTATTTAAATCTAAATTATTCAACTCAAAATATTTTAAAATCAAAATACTCAAAAACATACTATCTGGACCACCACTTACTGCTACTAATATTTTTTTATTATCAAGAAAACACTCTGACAACCTATCAAATAAATCATCAAATTCACCAAAATCTTGTTTCAAAATTTCATCAGCAATTTTCATTGAAAAATATATACCATTTATTATAAAATCAACAAGAAATTAGTATATTAGTTATCGGTATATAATAATAACTAATATACCAATTCCAAATTACCAATAAACCAAAAACTTTATATTGATTTCATTTTACAAATCCAATGAAAAAATCAGATTTTAAAATTAATGTTTGAGATTTATTATTGTCAGCTGGTAAACAAGATAAAATCAGCTTTGAAAATGTACTCATAGAAGAAGTACCCACTCTTAAAGAACCATGAATTAGTTGAGATGTAGCAATACAATCATTTGATCAAAACTCATTATTAGTCACTCTGGAAGATGTCACTTGTACACTACATGAACCATGCGACAAGTGTGCACAAGAATATGACAGAAAATTAGAAATAGAAAGCTATTCAGCCAAATTTCAAAACGAAATAAGTCCAGAAGAAGAATGAGATGATGAAATATTTCAGATAGACGGAAATGAAAACATAGATATCAAAGATATGGTAATACAGGCTATCAAACTACAAGAACCTTTCACCAAAAAATGTCCCAAATGCCAAACAATAAAAGAGGAAAACAATGAAGAAGATATTGAATATTTTGAATGAACAGGAAATATTACTTTTAGTTAAGATAATTTCTCTTGTTTACATTGTGCTCTGCTACAGTAGCCCCATAATGAATCACTCAATTTGAATCATGTAGATAATAAAAATAATTTGTAGAATTTGGGTTAATAACTGCATCTATACTATCTACAGCTGGATTAGAAATCGGTTGTGGTGGTAATCATGCAACTTGCCTAGTATTGTATATATTATCTTTATCATAAATTTTTTTGGCAATCATGGATGGTGTGCAAGTCTCATATGGCTCATGCAAACCATAACATAAGGTTATATCGGCATCCAATCTCATGCCATTAGCCAATCTATTGAAAAATATACCAGCTACTGTTGGCTTATTTTTTGTATTTCTCTCTTCTTTTTCTACTACACTAGCCAATATCAAAGTATCATACCAAGTTATTTTACTAGATAACAAAACTTCTCCAGAATAAATATTCCATACTTTATTTTTAAAGTTTTCAAGTTGTAAATAAACCAACTGATCAACAATATTTCATCACACATTAAGATGATATGTATCGGGATACAAAAAACCCTCCAATGACTTTAAATTTTTTTCTGCCATCGATAAAAACTGGTATCTTTCTATATATTTTGTTATAATATCACTAGAATTAACAAAGTTGATATAATCTCACTCTTCTATTAACTTTTTTTCTGATAAGTCTGCATCTATATCATATATCGACCATCATTCCAATACTGTATATTTTTGAAAATCTTGTTTCGGTCATTCCTTTATCACATTTAAAAAATCAGATTTAGAATATTTTCATTCAAACATATATATTCATTCTTGTATTTTTGAGTAATCAAAATCCTTTTTGTTTACAAATAGGTAAATCTTCAATCACAATTGTTGTAGATTAGAAAAATCTTCCACAAATGTTTGAAATGTATCTCATTTCTCTATTTTCACTTTTTCATCTAAATTATATGGTTTCAAAAACAAACTCCATACAAAAAATAATACTAATCACAACAATACCCATCTACCAATCTTAATTTTCTTTGTTTTTTGCTTTATCATATTGTATCTTATCTTATAAATTGTGTAAAAAATAATATTAAAAAGCAAATATTTTGCAAACAAAAAGTAGTTAAAATGCTAGAAAAACCAGATACTTGCTTTTAATAAAGAATTTATTAAAATATCACTCAATTTTATCCAAATCAAAAAAAATGGATATAAGAAATATAATATACGAAAAAAAAGAAAATAAGAAAAAGCAAATATTTTTTTTATTT
>DAOTFU010000037.1:0-7596 GCA_035446765.1 Candidatus Absconditabacterales bacterium | reverse complement strand
AGATGATTTGGACACACACTTTGAAATGCATTGAGAAGAATTGTTTTATCTTATAATTTGGGTGGATCAGTTACTGGTATCAAAATCAAATGAGTTCCACATGAATATTATGTGATGGATGGTGTGAAAGAAGGTGTAATAGATATTATGTTAAATTTTAAAAAACTTAGATTTAAGTTTGATGAAAGTGTAGAAAAAATTCAATGGATGCCACAGAGATTTAAAGGAGTTGGGAAATATACTTCTGAATCTTTAAAATTGCCTAGTGGAGTAGAACTTTTAAATAAAGATGAATATTTGTTTGAAATTACAGATCCGTCTTTGGAGTTTAATGCTGATATAAGAGCAGAAAAAGGATATAAATATTATAGTGTAGATTTTTTGAGAAATCGTGATACAGAAGAAGAAAATACTGATGTAAATACTTTGATAATAGATAATGAGTTTAAATTGGTAGACTATGTAAAATATGATGTAGAAGAAGTGATAGATGATTTTACTTGAGGTACAAAAGATAGCCTAAAAATGGAGATTAGATCTTTGTTTGGTGGTGTGTCTGCAAAAGAAATTGTAATGTTTGCTGGAGAGGTTTTGGCTTCATATGCTAAGTTGTTTATATTTGACGATGTATATATAGACAAATCTGTCTTGATGGAATATGAAGAATTGAATTTTGAGAAAGAGAAGTTACCAGAGGAAGATAATATAAAAACTATGCCAATTGATGCATTACCTTTGAGTGAAAGAACAAGAAATGCTTTGATCAAAAATAATATTCTTTATGTAGAAGATTTGGAAAAAAAGAAAAAGGGGGAATTACTTCTTATGAAGTGAGTTGGTAGAAAAGCTATTGATGAGATCAACCAATCTCTTGGTAATATATGAAAAGCATTGGCAGGGTAATAGAAATGCAAAATGTGCAATGTGAAATTTGTAATGCAAAATGCACAATGTAAGTTGTAAAATGAAAATTATTTAAATTGTTTGTTTATAAAAATGAGACATAGAATTAATAAATTAAAAGAACTTAATACTGGAGCAAAGAAAAAAGAAGTTTTTTTGAGAAATTTGCTTACTAGTTTGGTAAAGAATGGAAAGGTTGTTACTACACCGAAAAGAGCTAAAGTATTAAAAGCTGAGGCTGATGCATTTTTTTCTAAATTGGTAAAGACTTACAATAGATACAACGAAGAAAATGATAGCAAAAGAGAGTGTATTAGGATAATCAAGGCTACAATATATGGAGAAGCAGAGTGAAAAAAGGTAATGAATACTTTGTTGCCAAAATATATCAAAGAACAAAATAAATCTTTCGTTTCTAATTATAAAATGTGATTTAGAAAAGGAGATGCGGCTGAACAGGTTATGTTAAAATTGGCATAATTTGTTTTTGATTATGATTTTATATAGAATTTGTTTTAAAAATGGAATTTACAAAAAGTGACTTGAATAAGACTCTATGGGTAAAAAGGGTTGACCAAGAAAAAAATAGAAAACGATACAAGGTAGATGCTACCGGTCTTACTTTGGGTAGACTGTCTGTGGATATTGCCAAAAAACTTATGTGAAAAAACAAAAGTTATTTGTCTGATTTTTGGGATGCTTGAGATTGTGTGATAGTAGAAAATGCTGATAAATTTAAAGTAACTGGTAACAATAAATTGCAACAAAAAACTTATTATTCTTATAGTGGATATAAGGGTAATGTAAAAAGTATAAATTTGGCTAATTTGTTGAAAAAAGATCCTACAAAAGCTCTTTGGTTTGCTGTAAGAGGTATGTTGCCAAAAAATAAACTTAGAGATAGTAGGATGAAAAGATTAAAATTGGTTGTATGAACAACTACTAAATATGATAATTTTAAACCTGTAAACTTGTATAAATAATGGCCACAAAAGAATACAATTATGCGATAGGTAGAAGAAAAGAAACTTCTGCTGTGATAAAGCTTTTTCCAAAGGGAAAATGACAATTTAATATAAAGCTTCCAAGTGAAAAAGAAATAAGCTTGAAAGAATATTTTTGAGGTAATGCTCATTTGTATGAAAATGCTATTATGCCATTTTTGGTGCTTGGTAAAGATTATGTAAAAAACTTTGATGCTGATATATCTGTAAAATGATGAGGTACAGCATGACAATCTGATGCTATCAAATTGGGTTTTGCTAGAGCATTGATAGATTGGGATTCAGATCTTAGGACAACACTTAAACCTCATGGTCTTTTGAAAAGAGATCCTAGAATCAAAGAAAGAAAAAAACCAGGTTTGAAGAAAGCGAGAAAAGCTCCTACTTGGTCAAAAAGATAAAAATATAAAACATATATCAAAAGTCTTACCAAATGGTGAGATTTTTTGTTTTAAAAATTTGTTTTTTTAGAATAAAACTATAAAATAATAGTATATATATTTTATTAAATATAAAAAACATGAAAAAAGATATAGTATTTTTTGGGATGCAATGATCTGGTAAATGAACACAAGCTGATTTATTTTTAGAAAAATTTCCAAGTTATCAGTATTTTGAACCTGGAAATATTTTAAGAGCCTTGAAGTCAAATGATAATGTATTGTGAGCACACATTAGAGAGAGTATGAAAGAGTGAAAAATGGTGGATGATGCTGTGGTATTTGGCCTTTTTGATATATATATGCACTTATTAGAAAAAGATCAAAATATGCTGATAGATGGTTTTTTGAGGACAGAAAATCAATTACACTATTTTTTGTCTAAGTCTTATCTCAAAAAAAGAGACTGTATAGCGATTTATTATGACATACCAAGAGAATTGGCTGTAGAGAGACTTTTGGCTAGAGCAAAAAAAGAATGACGTGAAGATGACAACATTGAATCTATTGAGACTAGACTTGATATATACCAAAAAGAAACTATGCCAGTGATAGATTATTTTAGACAAAAATGAAGGTTGATAGAAATAGATGGTAGAGGTAAAATAAAAGAAGTTTTTGAACAAACGATAAAAGTATTGGGTGAAAGATGATATTTGTAATATAGCAAAAAATACAACGAAACTAACTGGGTTTTTGAGATGAAATTTGTTAGTTTGTTGTATTTTTTAATTAATTATTTTATTTCTATAGGATCTAATATTATATTTCCATCGTTGTTTATTTTTATACTATACCATTGATTTCATATATCTACTTTGTCTTTTCATCTTATTTGTATTTTTCGTCATTTTCTTGATAAATCGTGTACTATTTCTGTTCTTTGTCACTCTCATCGCAATATTGTTATTGTTGTGGTATTTGTGATTCATGATATAAAATTAATTATATCATTTGCTTTAATTATGCTCTTACCAATACCTCGTCATCATCATACAAATTTTGTGAAATCCTCTTCTTTTCAATTGTTTTTCCATTTTATTCATGCGTCTTGAAGTTTTTTTACTACTTCGAGTCTAGATTTGATAAAATTTAAGGCTTTTTTGCTTTGTTCGTATGTATTTTGGTCTGGACTAACAGATCGAGTATTTTTTTTGTCTTTTATTTCGCAGTAGTATATGTTTCACTCTCCATCATTGATTTTAATTAAGTTTTGTTCTTTATTTTTTATCTTAAATTGTCATGAAGATAATAAGGTCTTGAAACTATTTAGTATATCCACATCCAATATATTTAATTCTAGTTGGTTTGTCTCTATAGTACTTACTATATTTGCAAAATCTTTATAGTTGTAAAGATCTTGTATAGATATATCATTTTCTTGTTTTTCTAGTTTGTATGTTCCATTTTCTTTTTTTTCACACTTGATACTTGTGATCAAAGTTCAATCATTTGAGAAATATTCTAAAGTTTTTTGTTTTTCATTGTAAAATGTGTTTATACTTTCATTTTCTAATATACTTTCCATGTTGTTTTGTCATGAAAATTCTGGTAGCTGATTGTCTACATTTTCTCATTCTTTTTTGATTTTTATTATTTTCAATTGTCAGCTTTCTATTGTAGCTTTATAAAATCATTCTTTATCTGTATTGATAAAAAATGCACCCACCTCTTGGTTGTTTTTATTTTTGAGATAAACTTCGTCTTTTCATTGTTTGTTTGGTTTCATACCAAAATATAATTCTATTTTATCTCAGTTGTTTACTGTAAATATATAAGTGTCATCTACCAATTGCAAAGACATTAGTTTACTATCAAAGGTTCGTTCTTTTTGGTTACTCCATTCTCTTTCTCTTTCTTCTTTATTAAATCAAGTAAATGAACTATTTGGTCACACTTCAGCATTGTTGATTAATTCGATTAGTGTAGTTCTATGTTCTTTTACTTTTTTTATTAGCTTTGCTATATCGTCTTGATTTAAATCAACTAATATTGTGTTGTCCTTTAGTTCTAGTTTTTCTATTTTTATATCAACTCAAAAGACAGTGATTTTATTGTCTTTGATCTGTTCTTTCGTCTTTGTCTCATCTAGTTTACCTTTTTGGTCAAAATATACTTTGAGTATTGGACGATATATTTTGTTTTCCACAATACACAAATCTCTATAATATTTGTCTCATTCTTTGTATACTTCCTTTCACAAAGATATGTCGTTTAATTTTGTAATTTGTGTGTTTTCATATTCTTTTATGTTTTTTATTTTAGTACTGTTTTTAAACTCAAATCATTTTATTTTTTCTTTTATTCTATTTTCTGTCTTTTCTGGGTTGGCTTTGAAACTTATATCTATAGCTTTTCATTTTTTATTTAACCCATTGATTTCATAGTCATATACTACATCTTTTAGTATATATTCTCAATTGTCTGGTAATTCTATTGAGTGATCTATATCTGTTAGTCATGTAATTTTTATATATATATTGTTGTTTTCATATATAAATTCTAAGTCTATTTTCATAGATACTTCTGTTTCTTGTTCTTCAAATCATTTTATTCATTTGAATTTTTGAGTATATATTATATTGTATCAATTTTCCAAAGAGCTTGACCTATTTACTCAATAACCAAATTCTGTTTCTGTAATTGATTTTCATCATATGTAAATATTATTGGCTATGTAAGCTTTACAGATACTATCTTTGTCGATTATCTGCCCATTCATCTCAAAAGATTTATTTTCTTCAAAAATAGCTTTATTCATCTCATCTATATTTAGATTGTTTTCTTTTAGCTCTATGTTTAAAGCATTTGCTATTTCTTGTTTTTTGTTTTTTGCAAGACTATCTAGTGGTTGTCACAACAACATAAAAATAGTAGCAGCACCTAATGCAAACATTTTTGGATTTAATCTTTTTGGTGTGTTTGGTGTTTTGTTTAAATTCATTTGATAGGTTTTATTTATTAAATCTTTATTATTATAATAATTTATCTATTTATGTCAAGTTTTTATTACTGTTTTTTTATTCTTCTTCTCATTCTTCTTTTTGTTTGTTTATCTTGGCTTTTACAGCAAAAACCACTATCAATACGACAAATATTCACAAGAATATTCACAATATAATTAGAAGTGTTTTTAGCCAAGATTTTGCTCATTGCTCTATTTCAAGATTTTGTTCTTCTACTATTTTAGTATCTTCAGATACACATTTTTCACTTGGCATGTTATAATAGTCCATTATTTTACAGATATTTGGCATAATGATAAGATCCATGTCGTCTTTTGCTATCTCGTCTTCACCCTGTTCTGTTTCGTCTGTATTTATCTTTTGAGATATCAAAGATACTATTTTGTTTAGTATATTTTTTCTTTGTGTATTTTGGTCTAATCATTCATCTTGATTTCATTGAGCATTTTCAAATTCTACAAATAGCTTTTCTGTATCAGTTCTCAAATTGCTTGGCAATATACCAAGTATTTCTGCTTTTGCTATATCATATTCAGTTCATCAGTTTGCTGATATTGTAGTTGTATTTGATAGTTCGTTTATTACTCGGTTTACATCTTCTTTTTCTTGGTCATTTAATGCAATATTTTCATTGCTTACTAGATAGTTTTGTATAGCTATTATGTTTGATTCTACTTCTATAGGGTCTATTATTCATTTTTGTAGATTGATCAAAAGTGCTTTAACGTTTTCATCTTTTACGTTGTTGATTAGTTTTGTAATTTTGTTGTATATTACTTGTGTATTTTCATCTAGTTCTATAGCAAAATCTAAGAAAGATATTTTAAGATCTTTTGATATTAGTTTTCATCATGATTGGTAGTATATTTTTCCTACATTGCTTTCGTATTTTGGATCAAATTTTGTGAAAAATAGTTCGTTACAATAAAAGTCTTTTTCGTTTTGATCACTAATGTCTAGATCTACATAACACTCTTTGTTTTGATCAGGATCATTGTACATGAGATAAAACAATATACTATTTTCAAGACTCTTTCATACAAATATCTCTATTTCACCACTACCATTTGTTTGATTAGCAGGTATAGACAATAATTTGAAATCTCAAGTATAATTTATATATTCTCCGCTTGTTGTTTTAGTACCACTTGATATCTCAATACCAGTTAAAGTTAGTGCTCGTCTTTTGTTAGCCTCATTTGCATATTTGTCTTTTATATTCATTGATACAAAATATTTTTGGTATTCTGGATATTCAAAAGCAAAATATGGTATTTCATTGTTTTCAATTAGATATCCGTTGTTTTCTCTTTTACAATCTACGAAACTTAGACAAGTAGAGCTTTCTTCTATTTCTCATATGCTCACATCTCTAAAGATTACAAATTTTCAAGCATTATCAAACAACAATCTAGGTTTTAATCATTTTTTTACTATTATGTTTCATCATTTTCATATTCATTTGTATCATCTATACAATACTGCTGCTCTTGGTGTGTATCATATATCACTAGGTGTAGTATATACATATTTTACACGATCTTTTTTGGTGGTTAAGTCTCGTTCTCCATCTCAGTCAAAATCATACATTATTGTCCTTTCTTGTACAAAGTCTTCTTTGTCTGATATAATTTTTGATATTACATCAAAAGTGACTTCATCACCGACTTCTACAGTAGTTTTGTCTAGTTTTAGTGTTACTAGTGGTATATCTGGTCTTTTGGTATCTGGTGGGAAAAATACTATAGGTCAGTTTCATATAATATTTTCACTTGAATTTTTACCATCATCACTGTCATACATTGTCACTCCAAACATAAATTCTCAAGGTATCTTTGGCAAAGAAAAGTATGCATAGTTGATGTCTCATGGTGTAATCTTTGTCTCCAATAATCTTGTTGGATCATCTTTATAATAGTAATATCGTTTAAAATAAGATATGAAACCGTCTGGATCTATAGTTTCTGTAGCATTTACTTTTACTATAAGTGGATCAAACTCAGTATTAAATATATCTTTTACATAATTTTCATTGAATCATATTCACATTTCATTTCCATATTGTGGGAAAAATAATACAACATTTTTTAAAATAGGTAGCGCATTGTATACTTTAAACCATATTCTAGCTTTGTCGTTGATTCACATTGACGTGTCTTCTACTGTCATATCTACAAATTGACATCATAGTTCATCAAAACTATGTTTGAAATTATTTTCTTTGTATATTTCTCCGTTTCTTGGTTGAAAGTAGAAACTTAAATCAGAATTTTCTCATTTTAT
>DAOTFU010000036.1:0-8213 GCA_035446765.1 Candidatus Absconditabacterales bacterium | reverse complement strand
ATTGATATGCATTCATTTGGTTCTATTGTGAAGGAAAGATTCTGAATGACTTGTTTTTGATTGTAATTGAAGAATACATTATCAAATTTAATATTGCAAAATTGCACATTTGAATTGTGCATTTTAGGCTGGATATGAAGATCGATTCCATGCAGGAGTCCTATGATATATCGCAGTTTGCTAAATATTTCTGGTATTATTTTAAGCACATTTTTTCATTTAGATAGAATCATTTCCATAAAATATCCATCAACTTGAGTTTCAATATCTGTTTTGTATCTAAAACCTTTATTTCTAAAAACTAATGAAGTGTGTAATACTTTACTTTTATTTTGTTCTTTTAAACTATCCACATAAAATCAAATTCCTTGTTTAGCATAATACATTAAAGCACCAGTCCCGGATCATATATATTTTTTATTTTTTTCTAAAAAATCAATCTGTTTTTTGATTTTTGTAGAATGTCGTATATCATCATGGTCTTGTATAGCTATATATTCTCATTTTGAGTAGTCCATAAGAAAATTTAGTCATCAATATGGTCACAACTTCTTTCCTAATTCCTTTGATGTAAAGATTTGTATTCTTTTATCTTTGCTCGCTATTTTTTCTAATACAACTATTGTATCATCACTAGATCCATCATCTCGTATTAATATTTCTTGATTTTTATATGTTTGTTTTTGTACGGAATCAATAGTGTTCTCTATAAATTTCTCGGCATTATATGTACATATTAATGTAGATACTAATGGTGTTATTTTTTTGATCATTCTTTATTTTAGATTTAAAACTTTTTGATATTTCTCTATACTTTTATCCCAAGAAAAATTATCTCTAACGTATTTGTATGATAATCAAATATATTTATTATGACTTTTTATAGAACATTCTAATTTATTTTTTAGATCTTCTACTTCTCATTTTTTACTCAAAATTAAATCTTTCTCATTTGATATCTCTTTAGTTCATCAAACATCTGTCGCTACAACCACGCATTGAGCCAACAATCACTCTAAAACAGACGTGGGTAATCACTCTTGATAACTTGGATTAACTAATATATCTATGCTTGATAAGAAACTTTCTCAAAGATATTTTCTATCTTTAAATCATAAAAAAGATACTACTCTATCTATTTTTAAATTTTTAGTCAACTTTTCTAGGTTGTCTTTTTCTTCTCCATCTCATACGATTTGCAATGAGAGACTTTTATTATTTTTATATATTTCTGCAAAAGCTTTGATTAATAGATCAACTCATTTAAGTTCCACTAATCTACCTACGAATCATAATCTAATATCGTCTCAATTGTGTTTGTTTCTTGGTTTAGGATTAAACTCTATTCACCTATATATCACTGGTATTTCTTTTTTTGTAAACTTGTTTGCAAAGTTTTTGCAAGCCTGTGAAATTCAAATAATCTGATCGGAATTTCTAAAAACCCATCTTCCAATTATTTGATCGTATGTTCGTGCTATTAACTCTTTTAGTTTTGAATTTAATTTAACATAATCTACTCCGTGTTCTATGTGTACTCGCTTTATTTTATTTCTTTTAGCAAAAATTCATCATAATAGTGACGAAGTAAAAAATCTTGTACGAGTTACTACTATAACTTTTCAATTAGATTGCCACGTCGCTAAGCTCCTCGCAATGACACGTAATGTTTTTCGGAATTCTTTTTTTCGAAATTTGGGAATTGGAAATGTAGGAATTATTTCAACGGCTGGAATCAATATTAATTTTTCATTTAAATCTTTTTTAGAAAAATATCATATATCAAAAACAACATTAATTACATCTCAGTATCATTTTTTTTCTCGCCAAAATCATCGCTCTTGAGCGTGTGTCTCAAGTCATCACTTGTGTGGTGGAAAATATGGTAAGAATTGTATTATATTAATTTTTGTCATAATATTTTAACTATTTTTGTCTCTAAAATCACTACTATTGTGTGTCTTTGCTCATAATCAATCTCTAATTTCTATGCTTAGATCTTTACAAACTTGTACCTCTGGTATATTTCAAGTAAATCTGTCTCATCATTTTCCAAAAATTATTTTTACATCTTCTCCATATTTTTCTTTAATTAATTTAGCTGTGTATTCAATGCTTTTGCAAACTGATCCGTCTTGATCTACAGACAATACTACTTCATTTACTGGTTTTATAGATCAAACAACTTTCATTCTGAAATCTTCATCTTGAAAAACTTCTTGTTTACCAGTTTTGTCTCTAGCTTGTTCGTCGCTGTTTACTATTACTCGAAGTTCATCTCATAATTCTTTACAAAGTTCTAGGCATTCGATATGACCTGGGTGGATAGGATTGAAATATCAGGAAGTGATGACTATTGTTTTCATTTTAAGTCTTTAAAATTAAAAATCTTTTATTCCCACTCCTCTATCTTCTCCAATATATATTCTTTTCAGTGGTTTTCAATAAATTCTATCATATTATCATCTTCGACAAAATTTTCTATATCTTGTATAACTTCTTTGAAGTCTGTATTATTTACTTTTTCTTTTAATTTATTTTTTAAATCTTCTAAATCTTTAACTCATGGAATACAATCAATGTTTGGTTGGATATTTTTTTGTAGATATCGAAATAAATCATAAAAATCTCTTCATTTTACTTTTATATTTGTTGTGTTTTTATTTTTTGCCCGCTGTCTGTATAAAACTGCATTTAGTTTGGTGGAAAACAATGTAGACTGATCAAATGATTTTATTACAAGACTTTGATTATGTTTAAATATTGGATAAATTTTTATTTCAAAATTTTTACAAAAATTTATATGGTCTGATATTTCTATTTTAATATAAATATCTTTTGAATTTCAATATTGTAAATCAAATTGATCCAATAAATTTCTAAATTTCAAAGTAATTCTAAATTTCTGTACTTTATAATCTACAATAAGACTATATTTTTCTAACTTTTTTTGTAAATGTTCTCATAAAAGTTCAAAGTCATTAAATCATTTTCAAACAAAATCTAAATCTTCACTTAATCTATTTAAGTTGAATAAAAATCTAATTGCTGTTCATCAATAAAAAATCAGATTCTTGGCTTCTGATAATTCATAAATTTCTTTGATAATTGTTGTTTGTAAAAATTCTTTGATATATCCTATTTTAAAAATATCTTCTTTTCCTTGATGTCTTTTAATTTCGTTTTTTATTTCTTCTATAATCATTGCATTTTTTTGATAATATTAAAAATTTTTTTTACCTTTTGGGATTTATACTTATTGATAATTTTTTCAAATAATTTTAAATCAATATTTTCTAGATTTAATCTTAATTCTTTAATATAATCTTCTTTGAAAATAAATCATCTTTGGAAATAAAAATAATCGAAAAGTGCTTTTTCTGGGATTGCTTTATAAATAATAAAATCTCAAATAAGTATGGTGTTATACTCTCAGAAAAAAGTTTTTTTGATTGATTTATATCTAAATGTACCAAAATTGTTTTTGAATGTGGCTGTTTTATTTGTAGTAACTAATGTGAAAGTGTATACATTCTCTGTGATAACATTATTTTCAAATAAAACGTACTCTAGACTAAGATAACTTGGTGTGTAAATTAAATGCGTAGCTATAAATTCTTTGAAAGAAGTGATTTTATTTGATAAAGAAATTTCTTTTAGTTTTTCATCGCTGATATATATTCACTCTCTAATATTGTGTATTTTTTTTTGTCTTAATTTATTTGATATAACTATAGAAGCGCTTTTTTTATTTTTATAAAAAAGTGAGAATTGGTTTAATGTGAAATATGGAAGTTTTTCTAATTTTTTTATCATTTTATTTCTTAAAAAAGTAATTTATGTTAGTTTATAGAAATAAAATTAAAATGCAAATTTTATTTCTATAAAAATATACTTTTTATATATTTAATGAAATTAGACTTGTCGCAAAATGGGCTCACTCTAAATGACATTATTATACAATAAAGATGTATTGAAAAACTCCCCTACTTCAATAAAAAGTTTTATGTTTATTTTTATAATTTAATTTATTTGGATGAAAAGTCTTACAAAAAAGATTTTTTTGTGAATAATGATTTTCGTTTTAGTTGTGTTGGGTGTAGAAGTTTTTGGTGAATTTATGGCCAATCACACATATTATCTTGATATGTTTTCTAATTGAAAAAATTGGTGGATTATGATTTGAGCTATAGTTTCTGCATTTGTACCAGTTTTGTATCTTTTAAAAAACAAAAAATTTTCTCTAAAGAAATTTACTATATTTTTGTTTGTGGGCTTACTGTTGTTTAGTCTATTACATATGTGAATAAAGTGATGATTGTTATGATCTGGTTTTATTATATTTATAATAAACACCACTATACTGTTTATTTTGTGAGCTTATTTTTTGGCTTGAATATTAGCTTTGTGAACTTGGTTGTCTAAATTAATTATAAAATTTAAAGAAAATAGGATACAAGAATTATTTTTAAAATTTGGGTTTGGGCTTGGAGTATTGCTACTGTTTGTACAATTACTGATGTGATTTGGATTGTTTCACCCCATATTGATTTGGATAATATTCTTGTGATTTGGATTTTTGATATGGTATTTGAAAGGTGATATGAAAAATCATGTAAATATATTGTCTGAAAATTTATCTGATTTGAAAGTGAGCAATATCAAACAAAATCGATGGAAACGAGCATTGATAATATTAGTTTTGTTTTCTATCATGTATTATTTTTATGGTTTTCAACTTTCGTTTATACCATATTCTACTGCTTGGGATGCAAATCATGCATATATGTATGTACCAAAAGTGATAGCAGAAAATTTTGGATTGATACGAGGTAATATTGGTACAGCAAGTACGATGCCATTTTTGCGACACTCATTTATTGCTTTTTGGTTTAGTATTGGGTCTATATTTGGATGATGATGGTTGTCTGCCGACACCATAGCAGTAAGTATGAACTTTTTGTCTGGACCATTAGTATTATTATTTGGTTTAGTACTAATCAATGAAGTCATAACATACATATCTGAAAAAATTAAAATATCTGAAATAACAAAGTGAATTACATTTGGTGCTGGTTGGATGACATTATTGTTGTGGCTAACTAGTGGTATGTGAGCCTTCTTAGTTTTTATTGACAATAAAACTGATCTTTGAGTAATGGCTCTAACATTGTTGGCTATGCTGTCATGATTTGTTTTTATACGTTATATAGCTGAACATAAGGCAAAGAAATTATTGGACAAAGAGTCGCTGAAATATCTTATCATATCTGGTTTCTTTTTTGCATTAGCTAGTATGGCAAAACCTAGTGCATTTATAGATGTAGTAGTATTTGCTGTGCTTTTGTTTGCTTTGTGGATCAATTCTATTTCTGCATTTTGAATATGAACAATAGTAGTTTGAATGATGGGTATAATTCAGCCACAAAATGCTGCTGATTTTATGTGACCGAGTTTGGGTAAGTGGATTGTATTAATTTGAATAATAATTACTTGACTTGGTATACTGCAAATGTTTGTAAAAAATACTAAATTAGAGTTATTAAACAAAAAGAAATTATTATGATATATACTTATATGGTGAATTGCTCTAATCTGAAGTTTGTTGATATTTAAATGACCGTGGTTGGCCTATAAACAAGTAAAAGTGACAGAAGATTTTGGAGCATCAAACTTTGTTAAATGATTATTTTTGTCAAAAAACGATGCAGCGTTGAAACATTGAAACGCTGCAACGATAAAATTATATGCTGCGACTGATACTGAAGTGTTAGAAGAACAGAATGAAATTGATAAAAATGAATTGAGAATTGTGAATTGAGAATTGTGAATTGAACAGTGTTTATCTGCTGATTTCACTGAAGAAGAATTGAAAGAATGAATGAGAGAGGCTGAAAAATGAAATGAAGATGTATGAAGATATGTCTGATATGGATGGAAAGAATTTAATCACAACAATAGATTGTCTTATAAGTTATTGAGACTAATTTATGTGTCTAATAACAAGTGTTTTAGTGCAAACTCCTCTGCTAAAGTCTTGTGTGAATATCAAGATGAAATAAATCAAGGTAATATACAAAAACTGGAAGAAATAGAAGCTTTGTGACTTTTAAAACCTTGATCAGAAGCTGAAGAAATATTGCAAAATACTTTAGAAAATTACAAGGAAAATCCTGATACTCTCAGAGATGGTGTTGTGGATTTGAGGCAATATTATCAAAATCATTCAGTCTATACTGAAAAGTGAAAGATACAAGTACCATACAGATATATAGTTCCACTGAATATCACATTCAATCGATCATTGCAAAACTTGAGTAGTTATTATACTGATATTGGATTTATATGGATCTTTATGTTTATATTTACTATCTTTACTCTTATATACTCAATAATCAAAAAAGATAAAAAACTATTTGCTTTGGCCATGTCTTCTACTATATGACGAGCTGTGTGGCGAATAATTGGTGGAGCAATACTTTGGTATGGTATTGGTTTGATTATGTGGACAATATTAGTAGTAAGTGCTTTTTTACAAGATATTATGAATGATCAAAAAGATAATACTCACAAAAATTTGGTATTAGTCACTTTGGGTGTTTTGGTATTACGAATGTTGGCACAGATGTTCTTCAATTTTATTAGGATATCTAGTCAATGAGCTAGTGGACCGTTCTTATGGTTTAAACAATCTGTATGACAAGTACAAGAAATTTCATCAGACCTTAGACAAGAAAATGATACTAAAATTTGATATTCTCAAAAAGATGTTTTTGATTTACAATTTCCACATTATAACAGATTTATTGAATATACAAAAGATAGGGATGATAACGACGGAGTTTTGATTGCTTGAACTTATCTACAATATTTCTTGGATAATCAGCACAATATAAAATCTGATGGAATGTTGGCTTGGTTTTGGGAACAAGCTTCGGATGGTAATGCTTGTAAGGCTTATCATAGACTAAAGCAAGCTAATTTGAAATATCTTGTAATAGATCCAAATATTGCGACTGTTGTAATGTGAGAATGAAATGAATCATTATTCCATAGATTTTTTGCCAAAGTAGATCCTGTAAGTGGGAAAATAATAGATCGTGGTTCTATGATGATGCTTGCTCAATTGATAGATGAATGATATTTAGATTTATTTTATTCAAATAATTTGTGAGCTAAATATGCGTTTAGTCTTAGTGATGAAGATTTAAGATCTATATTTGGAAGTAAAGATAAAGAATGATTGATATATTTGAGGGCACAACTTGCTGCAGCTAGATTTATGAATAATACTGATGAGCTTATAAATGGTATAGCACAAATATTTAATTATAGAGTATCAAATGGTCAAGCTATACAAGATATTGCTGATATTTATGGTAAGCAAATACAAGAGGCAAAATTGATAAATACGGTAAATGTATATCTTTCAGACCCAAACAATGTATCTGAGATGGTAGCAAGTTTAACTCAGGATGAAAGATTTGTATTGGTGCAATATTTAAATCTATATACTAGCTTGCAACAAAATAATACACAACAATATCAACAAATATTGAATAATATGATGATGGCTAGCATCGGCTGAAGTAGTCAATTGATAATATTTAAGCTGAGATAAATCTCAGAATAAAAAGTTAAAAGTTCATAAAGTTGAAAGTTATAAAAAACACCTTCACTTTATGAACTTTTTTACTTTAAAAACTTTTTACTAAAAAAGACTACTCTGCTGAGGCATATGAAATTTATTTTTTAATTCTGTGATTCATTTTTCCATAGATGCAAAATTATATTCTTGAACCAATACTTCTTTGTAGTTATTGAAATCTAGTTCTAATTTATATTTTTCTATATCTAAAATTTCTTCTTTAGGTATTACTTCTAACTCTATTAGTTTTTTGGATTTAAATGCTTCTTCTTTTCATGCAATAAGCTTGTCTTTGGTTCATCAAGTAATTTCATCTATATTATCATAGATATTTTCAATAGTTTTGTATTTTTGTATTAAAGTACTTGCTCACTTTGGACCAATACCTGGTACTCATTTTATATTGTCTGCAGAATCTCAAATAAGCGCCAAATAATCAAGTATATATTTTGGTTCAAAAAGATATTCTTGTACAAAATCTAGTGTCTTTGTTTTAATTCACTTACCAGGATCTGTAACTACAACATTATCATCCAATAATTGTTTTAAGTCTTTGTCTCATGAA
>DAOTFU010000035.1:0-8631 GCA_035446765.1 Candidatus Absconditabacterales bacterium | reverse complement strand
AATATAAAGATGCACTAAAAGCTATTGATGAGATGAAAAAACAATTACTACCAAAATGAGAAGTATCAGAGATGTTTGGAATAGAAAAAAATGATGGTTTGAAATGAGTTTTAGATCAAGTCTACCAAACTTTTGATTGAGTGGAGCTTTATCCTAGTATACAAGAGAAGGCAGCTGCACTGATATATTTTGTGATAAAAAACCATCCATTTGCTGATGGGAACAAAAAAATTTGAGCTTTTCTTTTACTTGTATTTTTAGCACAAAATAATTATCTTTATCGTACAAATTGAAATAAAAGAATTGATGATGATACATTGATTGCTTTGACTCTTTTGGTGGCTACTAGTGAAAGTTGAGAAAGAGATATGATATTGAAATTGGTGGCTAGTTTTTTAAGTGATTAAGCACTGTCATTACGAATGAGATGAAATCGAAATGTGGTAATCTCCTTTAGTACTTATAGTTAGATTGCCATGTCATTACATTCCTCGCAATGACAGTAGTGTAATATTTTATTTTTGTAAAATGTTATGTCAGAAACAATATTAATTACTTGAACAAGTGGATTTATATGATTTCATTTGGCAAAGAAATTACTGGAAGAATGAAGAAATGTGATAGGATTTGATAATGAAAATGATTATTATGATGTGGATCTGAAAATTTCTAGAAGAAATATTTTAGAGAAATATGATAATTTTAAATTTTATAAAGGTAATTTAGAAAATTTAGAAGACCTAAAAAGAGTTTTTGAAGAAAACAAGATAGATAAGGTTTGTAATTTAGCTGCACAAGCTGGTGTCTTGTATAGTATAAAAAATCCATTTTCTTATATACAAACTAACATTGTTGGATTTCATAATATATTGGATCTTTCCAAAAATTACAAAGTGAAAAATTTTGTATATGCTTCTACTGCTAGTGTTTATGGTGGTAACACTCCTCCATTTAGCGTAGAAGATAAGACCGACCAACCGTTGACGCTATATTGAGCTACCAAAAAATCAAATGAACTTATAGCTCATAGTTATTCGCATATTTTTGATTTTCCTACTACTGGATTGAGATTTTTTAATGTATTGTGACCTGCTGGTAGACCAGATGGATCTTTATATATATTTGTAGATAGTATAAGTAAATGAAAACCTATAAGGTTGTTTAATCATGGGAATATGAAAAGAAATTTTACTCACGTGTATGATATAATTGAATGAGTAGTAAAAGCTTTGGATAATCCAACTAAATATGAGATATATAATCTTGGAAATACTAACATAGTAGAATTGAATTATTTTGTGGATAGAATTGAACAAGAGTTAGGTAAAAAAGCAGAGAAAATACTTGAGCCGATGCAATTGTGAGAAATAATTGAAAGTAAAGTTGATATTCAACATACCATTGAATGATTGTGACGAAAACCTAAACTGGATGTGGATGTAATGGTAAAGGATTTTGTGGACCGATATAAACAATATAAATGATAATCTGTTTTGTTGAGTAATGAGAAAAAATTATAGTGCTATCAAACACTAGATTGCCACGCTTCGCTCGCAATGACAGATTCGATTTAAAAATATAAATTAAGATGAAAAAAATATTACTTTTAGAGAAAGAACCAGAGATAAAAAAAGAATATTTGTCTTATTTGAGAGATTGATGATTCGAATTGTTGTATGAATCTGATAATTTTGATAATAATGGAATTTACTGATTGATAGTTCGTAGTTGAGTGAATATTGATGAGACTATTTTGAATAAATACGCTAATGTAAAGTTTATTTTTAGGATTGGTGTTTGATTGGATAATATAGACACTGAACTTTGTGGGGAAAAATGAATTAAAATAATAAATACTCCTGGTGCTAATTCTGATTCTGTTGCTGATTTAGCTATATGGGGAACTCTATCTTTGATGAGAAAAATTAAAGATATAAATAATATTAATCAACAAAATAGATTTGAATACATGTGAAATGACTTGTGAGATAAAAATGTTTGTATTATTTGATTTGGTCATGTGGGGAAAAAGATATACCAAAGACTAGTTGGATTTTGAGTGAATAATTTTCTTGTAATAGACCCATTTATTGATGAAAATGAAATAGAGAAATATATGGGTTGTAAAAAATATGATAATATAGATGAAATCTGAACTAAAATTGATATATTGTATATTAATTTACCTTTAAATACAGAGACTGAGTGATATATAAATCGTGAATTGTTGAGTAAATTAAATTTTAATGTTAAAATAATTAATGTAGCTAGGTGATGACTAATTAATTCTAATGATTTATATAGATTTTTAGAAGTTAATAAAAGTGCTTGAGCATATATTGATACTGATATGGATTTTGAAGAATTAAATAGATTAAATAATTGTATATTTACTCCACATATAGGAGCTATGACAAATGAAGCTGATCGTAGAATGCATCAGCTAGATGTAAATGAAATTTTAGATTTGTAAAAAAAACATTATGAAAATTGCTGTAGTATGATTGTGATATGTTGGTTTACCATTGGCATATAATTTTGATAAGGCTGGTATGGATATTGTTTGATTGGATATATCAGAAAAGAAAATAACTGATTTAAAAAATGGTATTGATTCTACAAATGAAATATGATCTAAAATAAGTGAGTCTAGAATAAAATTTACTAATAATTTTGAAGATCTAAAAGATTGTGATGTAATAATTGTGACTGTTCCAACTCCTATAAATAAACAAAAAAATCCTGACTTCACTCCATTGCAAAAATCCTCTGAGGCTATTGGAAAGATCTTACAAAAATGACAAATAGTAGTTTATGAATCTACTGTTTATCCTGGTTGTACAGAGGAAATTTGTTTGCCAATCTTGGAAAAAGAAAGTGGATTAAAATATAATGAAGACTTCTTTTTGTGATATTCGCCAGAAAGAATCAATCCAGGTGATAAAGTACATACAGTAGAAAATATTATAAAGGTAGTTTCTGGTTCTACTAATGAAATAGCAGATAAATTGGTTGCTATGTATAATGTAATTATAAAAGCATGAACACATAAAGCACCAAATATGAAGGTAGCAGAAGCATCAAAAGTAATTGAAAATACACAAAGAGATATAAATATATGATTGATGAATGAGTTGAGTTGTATATTTGAAAGAATTTGAATCAATACTGATGATGTATTAGCTGCGGCTGGTACTAAATGGAATTTCTTAAAATTTTTTCCTGGTCTTGTATGAGGACACTGTATTGGTGTTGATCCATATTGGCTTGCTTATAAGGCTGAAGAAGTTGGATACAATCCAGAGTTAATTTTGGCTGGTAGAAGAATAAATGATAATATGCCTATATTGGTAGCAAATTCTATAGTCAAAATGTTGATACAAGCTGGGAAAAAAGTTAATTGATCAAATATATTGGTATTGTGATTAACATTTAAAGAAAATGTGCCTGACTTCAGAAATAGTAAAGTTTCTGAAATGATTAAAGAATTAAAAGATTTTGGTATAAATATAAAAGCTTACGATCCATACAATGAGAGCTTAACAAAATATGATATGAAAGAGCTGAATATAAAAGAATCTGAAGTATTAAAAAATATTAAATGAAAATATGATGGTGTTGTTTATGCTGTAAGTCATAATGAATTAAAGAATGTTGATGTAAAATGATTGTTAGATGATTGAATAGTTTTTGATATAAAATGAGATCTAGATGAAAATAATTTTGAGTTTTATAAGAAGTTGTAATTTATGGCAGTTAATGAAGAAATAAATTTACTACCTGATCAACCATTGGGAGAAAAACTGCTAAAAAAGTGATTTTGGCTCTATTTTTTTAGTTATTTGGCAGCGCCTTGTGGTTATTTTATTAAATTGATTGTTTCAAATACTCTATCTGTAGCGGATGTTGGAGTACTCTACTCTATTATATGATTTATAAGTATATTGTCAGCATATAATGGTTTATGATTAACAGAATCACTCAATTATTTTTTACCAAAATTTTATATAAAAAAACAATGGAACTATATCAAAACTAGTATATGGATGAGTTTGGGAGTTCAGATGGTCACTAGTATATGAATCATACTTTTTTTATTTTTTGGAGCTGAATGGTTTGCTATAAATTATTTTCAAAGTCCTGATTCAGTCTTAATATTAAAATATCTTTGTTTCTATTTCTTGGGAGTAAATTTGTTTCAAGTTATTATATGAGTTTTTAATGCATTTCAAGATACTTTTAATGCGAAACTCTTGGATTTTGTTAAAATATTTTCTGTATTGGTTTTTACTGTATTGTTTTTTGTGTTTGGTATAGGAAATTTGATGCAGTATACTATAGCATGGATTGGTGGTATGTTTGTAGGATTGGCGATATGAATATTGATTTTTACTAAGAAATATAGAAAAATATTGCTTAAGTGAGATATAATTAGAGAAACAAAATTTTTGAAAAAATATTGGAAATATTCTTTGTGGACTTTTGTAAGTTTGAATGTTGTTTTGGTTTTGACACAAATAGATCAACAAATGGTGATAGTGATGCTTGGTCCTGATGCTGCGGGTTATTATACCAATTTTTTGAGTTTGAGGCAGATATTAATGCTTTTGATTACACCAATTATGGTATTCATATTTCCTTTGTTTACTGAGATGATAGAAAAAAAATCAAACAAAGATGTATTAATATTACAAAATTTTTTGTATACATATATTAGCTTCTTTTCAATTGGTATATCTTTGTTTTTGATAGTATTATGACCGGAGATAGCTACGATATTTTTTGGACAAAAGTTTTTGTATTCTGGGCAATTAATGATATTGGGAGGATGGTTTTTAATTTTTAATATATTATCTTATTTAAATTTTCAGATGTTGGCAGCTATGTGAGTGGTTAGAAAAAGAACAAAAATCTTAGGTGTTGCTGTACTTACTAATTTTATTTTAAATTTTATATTATTGAAGAAGATATGACTTTGGGGTGCTATTATTGGTACTGCCGTAGCTATGATAATTATATTTGTGTGGTCTTACGGTATCATTAAAAAAATATATCCTGTGAAAGTAGATTGGAAATTTTTAGTCAGAAATATTTTATTTTTTTTGGTTTTAACTTGTGTAATCTACTATTTCAAAGATAATATTTTTGTTTTGGAAGACACCTTTAGGTATAGAAATATTTGATATTTAATTATTGTTGGTTTGATTTTTGTTGTAATTGTATTTTGACTTAATTATAAGAAGGTTATATGATTAAAAAAAATTGTTTTAAATATGAGAAATAAAAAGATTGAATAGTTTTCTATTTTTATTACAACACAAATTATTGTGTATTATTTATATATTAAATTAGTTTTATGAAAACAATCATTATTACTGGTGGGGCATGATTTATTGGGTCAAATTTTTTGAATAAATATGTTTTATCTAATCCAGATATAAATTTTATAAATGTGGATTGTTTAACATATGCTGGTAAACTGGAAAATATAAGTGAGGATGTGAAAAATTCAAAAAACTATTTTTTTGAAAAAATAGATATAAGAGATTTAGAAAAATTAAGAGAAATATATAAAAAATATAATCCTACGGATGTTATACATTTTGCTGCTGAGTCACATGTTGATAATAGCATAAAAGATCCTGGGATTTTTATGGAAACAAATGTTTTGTGAACATTAAATTTATTGATACTTCATAAGGAATTTGAAATGTGAAGATTCCACTATGTTTCTACTGATGAAGTTTATTGAGAGTTGTCGGATGATCCAAATGATAAATTTAAAGAAACTACATCTATAAAGCCTAACTCTCCTTATAGTGTTTCAAAAACATCAGGAGATTTGTTAACTTTAGCCTATCATAGAACATTCTGACTAGATGTTTCTGTAAGTAGATGTTCAAATAATTATTGACCAAACCAAGATAAGGAAAAGCTGATACCACATTTTATATGGCTTTTGATGAATTGAAAAAAAGTTACTTTATATGGTAATGGTAAGAATGTTAGAGATTGGTTATATGTGGAAGATCATTGTGATGCAATATGGGATATTTTTACAAAATGAAAAAATGGATCTGTGTATAATATATGATGAGATACAGAAAAAACAAATTTAGAAATTACGAATACTTTGTTGGATGCTTTTGATTTAGATTATAGTTGGATATCGTTTGTGGCTGATAGGCCATGACATGATAAAAGATATGCTATAGATTTCTCTAAAATCAATAAAGAGTTGTGACGAAAACCAAAATATGATTTTGATGAATGAATAAAAAGTACAATAAAATTTTATAAAAATTATTTTAACTCTATAAAATAAATTTGGTATGAAATGAATTATATTAGCTGGTTGATCTGGTTCTAGATTATATCCACTAACTTTGGCTGTTAGTAAACAACTTATGCCAATATATGATAAACCTATGATATACTACCCTCTTTCTACTTTAATGTCTGCTGGTATTTCGGAAATTTTAATAATTTCTACACCGACAGATTTACCAAAATTTGAACAACTATTGTGAGATGGAAGTAATTTGGGTTGTAAATTTAGTTACAAAGTACAAGAGGTGCCAAATGGTTTAGCTCAGGCTTTTGTACTGTGAGAAGAATTTATATGAGATGATGATGTGGCTCTGGTATTAGGAGATAATATATTTTATGGAAGTGATATGGAAGAAACTTTAGCCGATATGGGAAATATAGATTGATGAACTGTCTTTGCTTATCATGTATCAGATCCTGAAAGATATTGAGTAGTAGAATTTGATGATAAATTAAATGCTTTATCTATTGAAGAAAAACCTAAAAATCCGAAATCTAATTATGCAGTGCCAGGATTGTATTTTTATGATAATAGTGTTGTAGAAGTAGCTAAAAATTTGAAACCTAGCGCAAGGTGAGAATATGAGATAACTGATGTAAATAAATATTATTTAGAAAACAAAAAGTTGAAAGTTAAAATATTATGAAGATGAACTGCACGATTGGATACTGGTACATTTTCTTCTCTAATACAAGCTTCAGAATTTGTGCACGCTGTACAAGAAAGACAAGGATTAAAAATATGATGTATAGAAGAAATTGCATATAAAAAATGATTTATAGATAATGAGCAACTGAAAAAATTAGCAGAACCTTTGATAAATAGTGGTTATGGTAAATATTTATTAAATTTGATAAAATAATAAATGGCTTTTGAATTTAAAAAGACAGATATAGCTGATGTTTTTATTATAGAACCAAAGATTTTTGGAGATGAAAGATGATTTTTTATGGAAACTTACAATAAAAAAGATTTTTTTGAAACATGAATTAATTGTGAATTTATACAAGATAATCATAGTAAATCCAAAAAATGAGTTTTTAGATGATTCCATTTTCAAATTAATAATCCTCAAGCTAAATTAGTTAGAGTTATCAAGTGAGCGGTATTAGATTTTGCGGTAGATCTAAGAAAAGACTCCTCTACTTATGGAAAATATGAGATGATTGAATTGACTGCTGAAAATAAAAGACAGTTTTTGATTCCTAGGTGATTTGCTCATTGATTTTTGACTTTGGAAGATGATACAGAATTTGTATATAAATGTGACAATTTTTATGATCCAAATTCTGAGTGATGAATAAAGTTTAATGACTTGGACTTAAATATAAATCGAGATGAAATAAAAAGTAAATATTGAATTAGTGATTTAATCTTATCTGAAAAAGATAAAAATAGTCAAAATTTAAAAGATTTTTATGAAACTAATCCGTTTTAAATATGAAAATATTGATTACAGGCTCATCTGGCATGTTGGCTCATGATTTAATACCTATATTAAAAAGAAAATATAAAGTTGTGGGATATGATAAAAATAGCCTAGATATTACTAATTTATCGAGTATTGAAAATATATTAAATAAAGAAAAAATAGATATTGTTGTGAATTGTGCTGCTTATACTGATGTGGAAAAAGCTGAAGATGAATGAAAATTATTAAATTATCAGGTTAATACTTTATGAGTATATAATTTAGCTAAAGTATGTAATAAGTTGAATATTGATATTGTGCATATATCTACAGATTATGTTTTCGATGGTACACAAAAAGAGTGATACTTGCCTACAGATAAACCTAATCCTATAAATGAATATTGAATGGCAAAATATTTATGAGAACAATTATTGCAGACTGAGAATAAAAATGCAATAATAGTGAGAACAAGTTGGTTATATGGGTGATGAAAGCAGTTTAAGAATTTTGTAAATACTATGTTGAAGTTATCTGAAACTAAAAAAGAATTGAAAATAGTTTGAGATCAATTTGGTGCTCCAACATATACTAAAGATTTATCCACTGCTATTTTGGATATTGTTTGAGATATAAATAAGTATAAAGGTAAAAAAATACATTGTACAAATCAAACTGACAATGATTGAATATCTTGGTATGACTTTGCAAAAGAGATATTCAAGCTATCGTGAAATGAAATTAAATTAGAAAAATGTAATTCAGATGAATTTGTGACTAAGGCTACTAGACCTGAATATAGTAAATTAATAAATAAATCAAAAATACCTTTATGAGATTGGGAGAAATCTTTGAAAAAATATATCAATATTTTATAAATAAAGCACTA
>DAOTFU010000034.1:0-8733 GCA_035446765.1 Candidatus Absconditabacterales bacterium | reverse complement strand
TTAATGTTTTTAATAATAGTGAATTAGAACCATCGTCTGTCAAAGCAAATCCGACGTTTTGGTCTAGCATTTGGATATCTAAGATATCCTGTGTTGTACCTGAATTCTGCGGTACCCAGCTACTCTGTTGTGCTATACCTAGTACAGCCCAGAGTAAAATCGATAATAAAATAATAATCTTTTTCATAACTTTCTGTTTTTTTTATTGTTTTTTTATTTAATTAATTTCACAAATTTTTCTCGCAAAAAATACCCTAGCGAGAATAGGGTTGGCTTTTTTAAAGAACTTCAGCTCCACCCGGGTGTCATAAAAACACCCGGGTGGTTGCTACTTCTTCATTTTTCATTTTATTTATTTTTGACAAATTGTCAACCGATTTTTGTTTGTTTCTGTACCACCCGGAGTTGTTTTTTGACCCTCCTTTTGTTCCCTTCTTTGACCCCTCCTTTTATTCCTCCCCTACCGCGTCCCGCTAAATAGCGGGATTAGGGAAAGTGTAGGTGTATTTATTCTTCCCTTTTTAAGGGAAGTTGATCTTTCAGCACTAAATCTTAGTGCTGAATAGATGGGTTTTGTGTTTTTTAACCCCCTTCACTCCCCCCTGATAGGGGAACCATAGACAAACCCCCTTTATCCCCCTCCCCCGCAGATTTTTGCGGGGCAAGCATAGGGGGATAAAAAAAGATTTGCAAAATAATTTTTCTTCACTATAATATACTTGTATTTAAGTACCTTATAATGACAATGAAATATATAAAACAATTGTTAGATACCAATAAAACCGTTTTTAAAACTAGTGAATTTAGTATGGTTTTTGGTATAGAAAACAAAAATACGATCAAAAATATACTACAGAGGATGAAAAAATCATGAGTACTATATTATCATGGGATGAATATATGGAGCATAAAAAAAACAGACTATGATAGATATGAATTTGCGTCCAAAATTAGAAAAAGATCTTATATATCTTTTGAGACTGTTTTGCAAAAAGCATGAATTATATTTCAAGATTATAGCAACACCATCACTCTTGCCTCAGACAATAGTCTTGAAAAAAAAATAGAAAACACAAACTATATATTTCACAAATTAAATGACAAAATATTGAAAAATCCAGTTGGTATAAAAAATATTGAAAACAAATATATGATAGCATCAGCAGAGAGAGCTATCTGTGATATGATATATCTAAGCAAAAATTATCATTTTGACAATATAAATGGTCTGGATATAGATAGGCTGGAAGAAATCAAAGATATATACAATCAAAGCACTATTTTACTTATCAACAAACTTATCAAAAATGTTGAATCAAAACAAGCATAAAACACAAACAAAAACTGTCATTTCGACTATAATTGTTGCAAACTGTCATTTCAAGTGTAATTGTTAGAAACTGTCATTTCGAGTGTTAAGTGTTGCGAGAAATCTGTTTTTGTGGCATTAGATCTCTCGCAAGTTAGAACACCGCAATTCTGCGGCACAAGCAACTCGAGATGACAAATCCGCAAGTTAGAGTTTCGGCAATTCTGCCCAATAAATTCGGCAATTCTGCCCAATAAACCTCGAGATGACAAATATAATATTAGAAATATACATTATTAATAAACTATTATTTAATATAATAAACTTATCAAAAATGTTGAATCAAAACAAACATAGAAGATATATGTATGATATACTCGTAGATATATCCAATAGTCCACTAAAAAACTATATAGCTTTCAAATGATGAACACTTTGTTTTTTTGTATATGGTCTAGACAGATTTTCCACAGACTTAGATTTTGATATAATCAAAGATAACAAAAATATAACAACATGGATGAAAGATATTTTGAAAAAATATGGAAATATAAAAGATGAATACGACAAACAATTTACAAATTTCTTTTTGCTGGATTATGGAGCTAACAATCAAAATATCAAAATAGAATTGAGCAAAAAAAGGCAAAAAAATGATAAATATGAAACCATAAATTTTTTTGGATCAAATTTGTTGGCTATGACCAAAGATTGCATATTTGCAAATAAGCTAGTGGCCTTATCTCAGAGATACAAAAATAGAGATCTTTTTGATATCCATTTTTTCTACAAAAATCATTTTCCTATCAATGAAGATTTGATATTGGAAAGGACAGGATGAGGATATGTAAATTTATTGGAGGAAATAAAAGCTGAAATACCACAAAAATATAGTAAAAATAGTTTACTAGCTGAGATGTGAGAATTGGTCACAGAAAAACAAAAATATTTTATAAAAAATAAACTCATAAAAGAAACAGTTTGATTTGTTGATTTTGAAATTTTCAATAATTCTAAAAAACAATAAACAGATCTCTACTCGACGAAGTCACTCTGATCCCGCAGAAATGCAGGAAAAGAGTCTAGACTATGCTACTTAACCCCCTTTGTCCCCCTCCCAAGGGGGAATGTTCCTCCTCATTTTTTCCAAAAACAAAAAAACTGCATACAAATGCAGATTAAAATATAGAAATTTATTCGGTAGAATTGCCGAACTAATTTGTCGGATATACAATATTTACTTGATATTGTTAAATTGCTTCTTGTTTAAATTAACAAAATCTAATATTTTCTTTTCTACTCATGGAGAAATGTCTTTTCACCCATGATTTGGTACTGGAAATATTGTCTTTCAATTGGAAAATATCACATGAGATCATTTTTGCCTAACAATATCAAATCATAACTTTTGGAGTCTTTTTTGTATATCACGAAATTTATATGGCATATTCAAAAGTTTTGTTGGTCAAAAATTTTTTTACTTTCTTTTGAAATGATATTTCCTCAGAGTAATAGTCAAACATCATATCTACAACATTTTTTAACTCACTAAATGCTTCTTCTTTTGAATATCAAAAAGCATAAATACTTGGCTTTGATTTTATCTCAGCTATATATCAGTTCCCATCTTCTCTTATGGTTATATCCATTTTTACAATAAGACTATAAAATATATATTTTTATTTTAATCATATTCATGAAAATTTCAATATTAATTTTGTTTGACCCCTCCTTTTATTCCTCCCCTACCGCGTTCCGCTAAATAGCGGTATTGGGGGAGGTGTAGGTAGATTTATTCTTCCCTTTTTAAGGGAAGTTGCTCTTTCAGCACTAAATCTTAGTGCTGAATAGATGGGTTTTGTGTTTTTTAACCCCCCTTCGATTCCCCCCTATTAGGGGGGACCATAGACAAATCCCCTTCGTCCCCCTCCCCCGCAGAAATCTGCGGGGCAAGCATAGGGGGATGATTTTGTTTTAAAGAAAATCTAGATATCACAATATTTGAGCTTTCATTTTGGTTTTTGCAAATTGCTTTTGATTTGAATCGATCAATTCTCCTAAACCATAAAGAACCTTCTGAAAATCATAATTGGATATAAATTGTTTGACTTGACCAATATAATCTGAAAAAATTTGATTTGTTTTAGTTTCTATTAATTTTGGATTTAGATCCACTCACAATTGAAGAAAATATCGTATATCAAATATGTCTCTATTGGTAATATTTTTTCTGTTTAGTAACGCTATCATCTTGTTGGTAAATAAATCTGATTGAGACATAATTAAAATATTTTCTCACATAAAGTTTTGAGTAACAAAATCTCCACTAGCTCATCTCTTGGAAATTTCTATTTTTAGATTTCTTTTTCAGGGCTTGTAGTTTAACTCATAATATATTGTATAAAATTTGTCCTTTTTGTCTGTAATTTTACCAAATTTTGACAACTCTTCCTCCAAAATATTTAAATATCTTTTGTGATCTCATCTAAGCCAATCAAAATCTAAATCCACTGAAAATCTTGGTAAATCGTAAAAAAACATAGCACAAGTGCCTCATTTAAATCATAATTTGTCTGATAAATCTTTATTTTTGTATAATGATATCAAAACTTTTGTCATCACCAATCTATGTGTTTTTGTATCCATCTGGTAAATTATCAAAATAAAAATCTGGCTTGAGATAAAGCATATCCTTTATCGCCCTATCTTTGCTAGCTATAGTATAGTATTTTTTTTTGATGAGACCTTCTTGATCCAAAAGTATATCTCATTTTATCTTTCTATAACAAATATTGATTGTTTTCTCCTTATGTTTGATTTGAATATCTCTAGATAGATATGAAGCTAGATATATTGTCTCATCATACTGAAATATTATATTTTGTTGCTGCAATACTGTCTCAAAACTAATATAACTAGGTGTATATATTTTGCATGCCAACTCCAATACATCGAAATCTTTTTTTACAAAAAAACCTCTACGAATCCTGTCTATGTATCATCTTTTGACATAATATGATATCTTTGACTTTAAATTGTTGTAATTTTGTTCTCAAAATAATCTTTGAAAATCCTTCATATCAAAGACAGTCTGCTGTGTATTATACAATTTTTGAATACTCATATAGGAACTATAGGTCAAATAAAATCTTACCTCCAGTACCTATAGTTTAAACATTTTTTATATAAATGCAAATTATTTTAAACCCCCTCAATTCCCCTAATCGACGAAGTCATTCAGAGTGAAACAAGGTGGAATGAAGCCCCGCAATATTGCGGCATAAAAGTGTAGCCTATGACTACTTAAATCCCTCTCTGTTTCTTTGGCTGTGTTTCAAATCCCTTCTCTTTTTCCTTGGCTGTGTTTCAAATCCCTCTCTGTTTCTTTGGCTGTGTTTCAAATCCACCCCTATCCCCTCCTTTCCATTGAAGAAGAGGAATCCCTAGATAATGTTCCCCCTTGCTGCGCCCCGCTGAACAGCGTGGGATAAAGGGAGGTGGGAGGGATTTGTTTGCAGAGGTGGGAGGGATTTGTGGACAGAGAATAGGAAAATATTTTTAACCCCCCTTCGTTCCCCCCTATTAGGGGGACCATAGACAAACCCCCTTTAATTCCCCTCCCAAGGGGGATGGTATTTGCCCGCTTTTAAAACACACCCCGGGGTCCATAGACAACAACTATTTGACCCCGGGGTGATAAAAGTAACCACTACTATCTCACAAAAACAAAAAAAAGCAAGTACTTTAAGCATAAATTGAAGCCATTTTTGACTGAATACCAGAAAATAGATAAAATAGTATAGAAGTCAAAAGACTTTTTATATAAATCCTCTCCCGCTGTACGAGGACAAGCACCACGAGTGGTTCCCCTCCTTTACAAAGGAGGACAAATTGACTCTTCTTAATATGTGCTCCTTTGCAAAGGAGCTGGCCCCGTTAGGACTACGGGGACTGAGGATTTAAGGAGAAGCCGTAGCCTACCTGTCCGGTAGGCAGGGCAGAGGGATTTATTTGTTTATGTATAAATACTTACAAAATGGCTAAAATGAAAAGAACAATTTTTAATAGTAGTCCCCTTTTAAAGGGGAAGCCTGCCTGTCGGCAGACAGGGATCCACGAAGTGGGAAGGGGTTTTTCTTCAATGTTTAAAACCCATCTAGCTTCGCGAACAGCTTCCCTTAGAAAGGGAAGAACAAATATTGTCCCCTTTTTAAGGGGAAGGACCCACGAAGTGGGAAGGGGTTTTTCTTCAATATTTAAAACCCATCTAGCTTCGCGAACAGCTTCCCTTAAAAAGGGAGGAATTTGGCGTAAAGCTACAATGACTACACTGGGTATACTAGCTCTAGCTTTGCTAGCAAATTTTGGAATTAATACAAAAAATGCCGAAGCTACTTGGTATGCTATGGATTTTATAAACCAAGATTTTTGGGAATCTGATCCTGAAGATATAAACATAATCACAGCTATGTATGGAGATGGAGAAAATCCTGAGACCAGTCCATACACCAGATATCGAACTGGGATAGACTGTAATATAGAGGAAGACGATATAATAGAAATTGACTCAACAAACTACACACAATTACATACTATGCAGCCAAATAAAATATATTTAGTGGAAAGCTGAAGTTATCCACTTTTAAATGATAATTATGACATAAACCTAGAAAACTGTTCAGCCATAGTCTGAGAATGAGATGTAATTTTTGTCAAACATGATAATTTTATAGCCATAAATATGCCTTGAGTATCCAACGTCATCATCGACAACATCAAGGTGGATGGAAATGGATTTGAAAATCAATGAATCAAACTCACTGATTCCAACAACAATACTATAAATAATGTGGAAGTATTGGGCAATACTTATACAAATGCTATCTGAATCCATCTAGACAATTCAAACTACAACACTATCCACAACGCTAGAGTGCATGATAATGAGGACGCAGGGATATATATGATATGATCAAATAGTAACTATGTGTATGATAGTCAGATATACAATAATACGGGGTTATATGGTATTCAAATAGAATCAAACTCATATTACAATACCATAAATAATTGCCATATTTTTAATAATGTAATATGAATATTTTTGGCACAAACACAAACCATAAATAACTCCCAAATATATAATAATCATGCTTGAATTTATGATACTAATTGGACTTCTGTATTAAATAATTCTCAGATATATAACAACATAGAATGATGATTCATATGATTGATAAATAATAGTGATTTTTTCAATAATAACACCTGATTAGAAATTTATACAGTTACAACTGGATATTGAAAAATACGTTTTTTTGATAACTCTTTAGAAAGTTTAAGTGGGTTTGTTTTATGATCTACACATTCTATCTTTAGTGGCTGAATAATAGAAACTTGATCAGAACAAATGTCAAAATATCGAATAACTAATCCTGTTAACTCTTTGTGACAAAAATTATTAGAGTGAGTAGACCGATCTACATTGAGAGGAACAGGTTATTGGGCTTCTAGTGAACCAACTAAATACATCTTTGGTAAAAAGATATTAAAACAAATGCAACCTGTAAGATACAATAGTAGTGGAAATTTAGAATTATTTTGAGATGTGGTATATGATTACGATACTAATGAGTATATCGCAGCTGTAAATATGGAACTATCTGAAGATGAAGAAAATCTAGTAGATTATTACTACTGAGATGGAAGTGAATTCACATTAAACTGGGAGGAGAACAACTGTAGTCTATGAGCATTCACTGTAGAGCATATAGACTCAGCTAATATAGAAAATAAATTGATAGATAATGATCCAATCTGACATACAATATATGTATTAGAAGATATTGATGAACAAATCTATGGTGGTGATAACATAAATATAAGTGATAATTGTATAGCAGTGGTTGGAGAAAATACTACATGAACATACCTATATTGACAGTTATATGGAAATACTAGTGGTGGTATAATAAATCTAGAAGGTCAAGAAAATATAATACTGGATCAGTTGTCTATAAACGCTAGATATCATGATTATGGTATATATTTATCCAAAACTGGTAGCGATTCTGCCAACAACAATACTATAAGTAGTACAGAGATATTTTATGCAAATGAAGATGGTATCAAGTTGTGATCTTTGTCTCAATACAACACTATAAGAAATGCCCAACTATACAACAATGGACAACATGGTATCAATATACTGCATGCAGGTAAATACAATATAATAAACAATTCACTTTCATACAACAATACCTGATATGGTATATATTTTGGTAACTTGAGTAAATACAATACAATAAACAATAGTCAATTTTTCAACAACTGACTTGGTGGTATATTTACAGATTTTAATACAGAACAAAATATAATAAACAATGTACATTCTTACAACAATGCTGGATATGGTCTAAAACTAAAACGATCTAGCTGAAATGTACTAAATGATATGTACATATACAACAACAACACTGGAATACATATAGACGATACTTCTTGTGTCAACAATACATATAGTAGTACACTAAAATTGTTTGACAACAATATAGACCTAGTTGGGACAAATGGATATGATAGTTACCTAAACAAAACTAGCTTTGGATCGCCATTGTTTCGACAAGCCATAGATGTAGATACTTGAGCTGAAAGTTTGGGTTGTACACGAAATACAAACCCAAGACGATATATTGGATCTAGTGAAATGCGATCAAATGATGAAACTGGATGTAACTTGACTTGAAATAATCTAAATGTGTGGTTAATTGGATCGCGAGACAATAGAATGTCAGATTATCTTTTTGGACAAAATATAAGCAAACAAAAAGCTCCAGTATGATATACTGGTACAACAATAGAACTTTTGGGTACTCAGTATGATAGTGGAAAATATATCTGAGAAATAAATCCTATCATATGGACAGATCCTGGTACTATCTCTATCACATATGCTAGTGGTAGTACAGACTTAAATACTGGTACAGTATATGACATACAAGTATCATATAGTACTGGTATGATAAATCACAACTATGATATAATACTGACAGAATTGTACCCAAGCAATGCAACTGGATATGTGGCTATCAATATGTGATGATGACTACTAAATATGGGTACATGAGATACAGATATTGACTGGCAAGATATAGAAGACGTAAAATTGATGATCACTACATCTACTGGATACTATGAGACTGTAAGTGGTACAATATATATAGGTACAGATGATTATGGCTATAGTACAGGAAGTTTTGAGTTAAAAACATTGCCAGATCCTACTCCACCTACTATCACTTGGAATAATAATATATCTACTGGTGGTATACGAGAATGATCTTCAAACGATTGGCAAGCAAATGTGACTGGTATATATACTACAAATGCCTTTGCAAACTATGTGACATGAGCTAGTGACTGTA
>DAOTFU010000033.1:0-8809 GCA_035446765.1 Candidatus Absconditabacterales bacterium | reverse complement strand
GTATTTCAAAATGATGAGTGATAAATATGAAGCAATTGTCTTTATTGTCCAAATCTTTTATCATTTTACTGATTGATCTGAATGAATCGATATCTAATCCACTATCTACTTCATCCAAAAAGATATATTGTGGTTTTAGCAATTTTATCTGGAGTATTTCTACCTTCCTCCTCTCTCCTCCACTAAATCATACGTTTAGATCTCTTCGTAAAAATTCTCTATCGAGTCAAACCTTTTGTATCAATGGTAAAATTAGTTCTTTAAATTTTAAGAAAGTTAGATTTTGATCTGTCTGTGCGTTGTATATATTTCTCAAAAATTCAAAAAGTTTTACTCATTCTATCTCTGGGATATGTTGAAATGCCAAAAATATTCCAAGTTTTGCTCTTTTGTCTGGACTTAGATTGCTGAGGTTTATTGTTTTTTGTCAATTTTCAATTTTCAATTCACCATTCTTAATTATATATTTTGGGTGTCCCATGATTGTGAGAGCTAGAGATGATTTTCCGCTACCATTTGGTCATAGGATACAGTAGTTTTTTCATTTTTTAAATTCTATGTCTATATTTTTTAGTATTGTTTTTGATTCTACTTGTATATTCAGATTTTCTATGGTGAACATGTTTTTGTTATATCTAAAATATTTATTTGACTATAAATAAGTATGTTTCTATTTCAATTTGTTTTACTTGATTTTATGTATATTTTTTTTATTTATTAGTTCGTAATAAAAATTAACAAAATTATTAAACTTGTATGATTATGGAAAAAATTTTAACTCTTTTTTTTGTATTATCTTTCGTTTTTTGTTTTCTTATGAGTATTCGTTGCGAATATTGTAAGAAATACAATGAAAAAACTAGATTAATGTGGACAGTTTTATCAACGTTTTTTTTATTAACTTCCATAGTTTATCCATTAACTATGATTGGTTTTGGTAAATTGTTTGCTGTTGTTTCTATTTCAGTTTTTTTCCTTCTTTTGTTTAACGAAAATCTGATAAGAAAAAAATTTTTTACTTAAGAAGTTGTCTTTATTGAGCCTCAAATTTTGAATTTGAGGTTTTTTAATTTTAAAAATATTTATATTTTCAACAATGCTTCTATCAAAAGATCTTTTTGTCTATTTTTGAGTCTGTCCATTTCTTGTTTTTTGTTTTCTACAAATTTTGTCACATTTAATCAATATTCCTCTAGCAATAGCGATGTATGATTTGCTCAGATATAGTGAGGCAATATCACATGATTTGCTCATCTATCGTACAAATCTAATGCTTCTTCTGCTTGATGAGACATGAGTATTAGTATAATATCTTTTAGATATTTTTGGCTGTTTTTGATGTATTCTACTAGTATGAGATTGTCTTCATAATCTTTTACAGTACTAATAATCATTTTGGTATCTGAGAGATTTAGATCTTTAAGAAACTCTAAATCTCAAGCATCTCAATATCTATTTTTTATTTTGTTTTCCTCTAGATGTGATATTATTGAAGGATTTTCGTCTATTACTAGTATATGTTTGCTTTTTTGTCTTAGTGAATCATACAATTTATTACCAAATTTTCAGTAACCAAACAGGATAATTTCTGCTTTTGATTCTTTTCATTTTTTATAATTTTTGTGTCGTTTTCATGGTAATATTCACAAGTATTTTCTGATTTTTGGATATCGTTTTTCTCCATATAGTATATAATAACTGGAAATTGTAATAGTAACAAGACCTGTAAGCGTTACTAGAGAAAGTAATTCTGGATCTCCTATCATTCATTTTGCTATTCACATTGTGATAAGCAAAAATGAGAATTCACTAATTTGTCACAAAGATGCTCAAGCTAGAAAACTATTTTTTCTAGTATGTCACATAATTCCCAATATTATATCTGTGATTATTGGTTTTATAACCAATATAAATCCACTAAGTATTAGTACTTTGACATAAAACATTATGTCTGTAGTAAAGTGTACATGTGATCCTAAAAGTACAAAAAACATCACGATAAAGAAATCTCTTAGTGATTTTATTTTGCTAGTTATTTCAAATCTATAAGCTGATGTAGCTAAAGTAATACCAGCTATTAACGCTCATATTTCCATACCAAATCAAAGTTTGTAGAATAGACTTCAAAGTATAAAACATCGACCTATTGCAAACAAAAACAAAAATTCTTTGGATTTTGCTATGGCATTTGTCACTCTTGGTATTAGATATTTGCTTACTACAAATATTGATGCTCATATACCTATGATTTTTAAAAATAGAGTAAGAGCTATTTCTCGTCATCCACTACCTCATCATATATTTTGCAGTGCTCCTAGTAGCATAAAAAGTATCATTACAATGATATCTTGTATAATCAGTATTCATATGGATAATCTACCGAATGTGCTTTCTGTTTTTCATATATCATCTAATAATTTTAGGATCACAATGGTACTACTAAATGCAGATCATATTCATATATATCATGCGGTGATTGGGTCCATTCATATGAGTAATGAAATACCAAATCAGAGTGCTGCAGTAATTATGACTTGAAAAGATCAGGCAATAATAGATGTCTTTCCTATGTCTTTTATTATTTTTGGATGAAGTTCCATTCATACTATAAATAGCAGCAAAGATATTCAGATACTAGAAAAACTTTCTAAAGCATGATTTCCATGTAGTAGTTGTGGGAAAAATATAGCACTAAGTATTCATGCTACAATATATCATATTATTAGGGGTTGTTTTAATACTCTAGTAATACCTAGAGATACCAATACTACTCCCAATATCATACTAATTCCGTAAAATATCTGTTCTGCCATTGTTAGAGCTTAAAACACAAAGTGTAAAATACAAAACTTTACTACTTATATTATACGGAAAACTTGTTTTTTTGTCAAAAATATCTATGTTTTTTCTTATGTTTATATTATCTATTTTTTCATGTATTCTCAAATAAAAAAGGAACTTTTGGCTTTACAAAATTCAGAAAAGGCGGGCATTTTGCAGTGATTTTTTAAAACAGGAAAATGAGAATATGGAGAAGGAGATGTATTTTTGGGTATTACCATGCCCCAGCAAAGACAAGTAGTAAAAAAATATTTTAAAGAAATTAGTTTTGATGATATTCAAAAATTGCTTGAGAGTAAATATCATGAATTTCGTATGAGTTGACTACTCTGTTTAGTATATAAATATGAATTTGAAAAAGATGAAACAAGAGAGAAAAATATTTTTGATTTTTATGTAAAAAATCTGGAATATGTGAATAATTGGGATTTGGTAGATGTGACTTGTCCAAAAATTATTTGAGATTATTTGTTGGACAAAGAAAAGGATATTTTGTATAATTTTGCAAAAAGTGAAAATATGTGGATACAGAGAGTAGCTATAGTGAGCACTTGGACTTTGATTAAAAATTGACAACTTAAAGATACTATCAAGTTGGCTGAGATTTTGCTTGATCATGAGCATGATTTGATACATAAAGCCGTATGATGGATGCTTAGAGAACTTGGTAAAAAAGATAAATGCTTACTTGAAAAATTTTTAGAAAAAAATGTAAAATTAATGCCTAGAACTATGTTGAGATATTCTATAGAAAGATTTGGTGATCAGGAAAGAAAATTTTGGTTGAATAAATAAACATTTTAGTGTATTTGTCTAAAAACGCTCCCCGCGAGGGGTTTCTTTCCCCGCAGTACTGCGGGGCAAAAGAAACGAAAAAGATTTTTGTTTGCAGATTGCAGTCATCATTGGTTTTGAAATGTTTTTGTATGAATACGAAAGATTATCCCTTCCGTTTCACTAAATGGTCGACTCCTTAAGTTTTGTTTGTTGATTAATTTTCTGCCAACCCTGATACCTGACAGCCTGCCTGTCGGCAGACAGGTGCAATCTCAAACTTTTATTATTTTGTAAAATGAGAGAAAACTCCCCTTGTATTTGATAAAAAAATTGATATTTTTTGGTTATCAGTATGTTTTTATATTTAACATTTTTGAATGAATTTGGAGAAACTTTTTGGTAGTAAAACAAAGGTGGATATACTTAAGTACCTATTGTTTAGGAGACAATGAATATCTATGAGAGCTCTTGAAAGTGAGCTTACTTGGACTTTTCCTGCTATCAAGAAACAAGTAGATTCTCTAAAGTTGGCGAATGTAGTTGATATAAATAAGGAATGAGCTGGTTGGTCTATTACAGTCAAACCAGAATTAAGTGATCTTCTTAAAAATATTTTTTATCATGGTTTAAAGTGAGATTTAGTTCAATTATTTGGTACTTATGAACTAATGATTGAAAAATATTTTTTTGGTAAAAGTTTTGGTATAAATTTGGATATGGATTTAGTAGTAATTTATAAAAATCTGGAAAAGCCACAAATAGATAAAATTAAAGAATCTATAAGTGATATATTTAGGTGATATTTTATTGATACTGTAAATGTGGTATTTATGTCTTTGGATGAATGGAACAAACGTTATAGACTTGCAGATAGGTTTGTGTTGGATATTATGAGGACTAAACAAGAAAATTAACAATGTGAAATGTGGAATGGGGATTGGTTTAGTGGTTAGTTGTAAATTGTAAAATAAATCATGGATAAAACAATAGACAATAGTTTGGTATTGCAATCGATTGCTTCTTATTTGGTGTGAGCCAAAGATTTTTTTTGAAAAAATAAAAATATATTTAATGTAGCATTGATACCAGATATGCATCATGTCTATACATGAGTTATCAAGGCTACTTGATATAGACTGCTCAAAAAATGTGATAGTCTTGTCTTGATATGAGATTCTGCAATGGACGACAAAATTTTTTGGATGAAATCTGAGATAAGTGTATTTATGTGAAAAAAATGGAATTTGGACAAAAATATTGTAGATATATTGGCAAAATCTAAAATCACAAAAGCTGTGGATCACACCTTTGATTGGTTAGACTATGAATTACCATTTTTGCGTGTAATATCAGAATATAAGAATTTAATGTTTATGGAGATCTGAGAAAAAGTAGATAAAGCCTCTACATTAAAATTACTCAAAAATGTATCAAAAAATGCAAATATAATGTTTGTTTCTGATTTCAACAAAAATGAAGATTCCTTTTCGTCTAAGATATTTTTTGATCTTGCCAAGAAGTCTGATAAAAAGCCAAAAAAATCCCCTTATCTAAATATTTGAGATCTAAGTTTGTCCAAAGATGATGAGAATCAATTTTCTTGTATGTTTTTTTAATGTTTTTGATGTCTTTAAAAAACTGAAACGTTTCACTGAGACTTACCCCGCAGTACTGCGGGGTAAGCAAAAAAGCCTCGGGTCATTTCAGCCATTTTTCAAAGATCGTCATTTCCTAATCGGAACTTCCTAGTGAAAAATCTTAAATGACCCATTTTCTTCTTGTATTTTGTTGTGTACTAAATTTTTGGAATTATTGTACTTTCTCTTGCAAAAGGACTTGCAATAGTTAAATATATGTTTGGAAGATTTTTTTTTATAGGATAAAAATAAGAAATCATGATGAAATTTATTTATGACAGTTTAGATACTGTTAAAACACTTAAACATCCTACCAAGAAACAATATATAAATTTGACTATTGCTATATTTGTAATGGTTATATTGTCTTCTTTGTATTTTGTATTTGCTGATTTGGTATTTACAGCTATATACAACATATTCTATTCTATTTTTTCATAATAGACTTTAAATATTAAAACAAAAATATGCCACAAGATGCAAATATTGTTGAGATAAAGAAACAAATCCATGATAATAATTTGAAACGATATGTTTTGAGTGTTGTTTCTGGACAAGAACAAATTGTAATAGAAAATATGAAAGAGAGAATACAAAAGCAATGACTTTCAGAAGATGTAGTAGATTATATGTCTCCTGTAGTCAATGAATACTCTTTGAAGAAATGAGAAAAAGTAATTAAGCAAAAAAAATTGTATCCTTGATATGTATTTATCAAATCAAAGATGAATGATAAGATATGGTATATTATCAGAAATACTCCTGGAGTTAGATTGATTGTATGAGCAGAGACTCGTCCTGTACCATTGACAGAAAAGGAATATCAAGACATAGTAGATCATATAGCAAAATCTCAAGAAAGAGCAGAATTGCAGATTCCTTACAAAGAATGAGATGTTGTAATGCTTAAGACTTGAGACTTTAAATGAATGAAATGAAATATTAAGACTATTGACACTGAAAAATGAACTGTAATTGTAAATATTGAAATGCTTGGTAGATTGACTCCTGTAGTGATAGATGCGGACAAGATAGAATTGATGAATTAGATATAAAATGTGAAATGTGAAATGTGAAATGTAAAAAAAATTTATTTAACACAAAAATAAAATATGTCTCACAAATATATTACAGATTCTCAATATGTCAGACGATCTATGATTGTGTTGTGTTTGGCGTTGATATTGGTTTATGTAATATTGTATTATGCAAAATGAGATGTATGGCAAGATGCTTTGAATACACAATCAAATGTAGTTTATACATGAGATATAGTTGTGACTGAGATAAGTGAAGATAATATACAGTGAACTACTGGAGAAGTACAAGAAGTAGTAAATCAACAAGAAGAAGTGCCTGAAGAGCCAGATGTTTTGACTTGAGATTTGGAATTTACCTCTAATGAAGAGTCATCAGACGAAGAATTGACAAATGAAGATTCTTTACTGTCTGGTACTACTACTTATTATGGTGAACTGGATTTTGTAGAAAGACTTTGAATATCTTATGATTATGCTCTCAAAGATGACAAAAATATATATTATGTAAATATGTGAGAAAATGATTATGACTTTGCAGATATAGCCAGAAAATTAAATGGTAATCTGTATGTCATGAATACAGATCAAGAAATCATTGCAAATTGATTATTTGGAGATAAGATAACTTACATAAACATACCTGAGTACAAAAATATCAAAGTGTTGATATTGTTGGAGATAGATAATCAATCATGGTTGTTAGCTATTGATTATGCTATATATCATCAGGTAAAATCTTATTTAAAAACTTTATTTATTGATTAGAAAAAATGGCTTGAAAAGTACAAAATGTATTAAACTTGGAGATCGTAGCCGGAAAAGCTCAACCAGCACCTCCGTTATGACCAATGTTGTGAGCAAATGGTGTAAACATTTGACAGTTCACAAAAGAATTTAATGAAAAGACTCAAGAATTTATGCAAAAATTTGGAGGTTTTGATGTTAAGATTAAATGTAAATTGACTATCTATGTAGATAGAACTTTTAAGGTGGAAATATGATATCCTGTGACTTCAAACTTGATATTGTGGAAGTTAAAAGAGAAGAAATGATCTGGCGTACCAAATAAAGAAAAATTGCCAGGTAAATTGACAAAGGCAGATATGGAAGAAATCTATGAAATAAAAAAATGAGATATGAATGCTGCTGATTTAGAATGATGAATGAAAATAATAGCTGGAACAGCTAAAAATATGTGAATAGAGACAGAACTATAAGATTTTAAATTGTACATTTTAAAATTGTACATTTAAATAATGTGGGAGGTTTTGTAGACCGTTTACCACTTTTATAAATTAAATTATTTAAAATGCCTAAACATGGTAAAAAGTATGTAAATTCTATCAATATGATAGACAAGACAAAGGATTATACAGTAGTAGAAGCTGTAGAACTTGTAAAGAAAACTTCTAATGTAAAATTTGATGCTAGTGTAGATATAGCAATCAAAACAAATGCAAATCCAAAATTTAATGATCAAATGTTGAGAGGTACTACTATACTACCTCATGGTACTGGAAAAACTAAAAAAGTTGCAGTTTTTGTATCTGAAGATAAGTTGGATGAAGCAAAAAAATCTGGTGCTGATGTATTTGGATCTGCAGATTTAATAGCTGACGTTAAGGCTGGTAAGTTTAATTTTGATATATTACTTACTACTCCAGATAGTATTAGAGATTTGGCTCCTATAGCAAAACTTTTGTGACCAAAAGGTATGATGCCTAGCCCAAAAGCTGGTACAGTTACTACAGATCTTGCTAAATCAGTAGAAGAAGTAAAGAAATGAAAGATTGAGTATAAATTGGATAAAACAGGTAATATACATCTAATGGTTTGAAAAGTGTCTTTTGATGATGACAAACTTGTAGACAATATAGAAAGTGTTTTAAATATCTTAGAAGAAAATAAGCCTGCATGAGTAAAGTGAAAATTGATAAGAAAAGTAGTTTTATCATCTTCTATGTGACCTGGAGTTACTTTGGACTATATTAGTAAATAATAAATTATTAAAATATAAAAAAACTAATCTTTTTAATTAGGATTAGTTTTTTTTGTTTATTCTTATTAATGTATTTGTATTTTATTAGAATTTTCTTTCTAACTTATTTAGTCTTTGGTATCATAGTAATGTAGCTATTAGACCAAATATTACATATCATATAAAGAAACTTGGTATTACATTGCATAAATTTAGATCTACTCACAGTGATACAAGATTTGCATCTAGTATGTTTAGTGATAAGCATGTAAGTATAAATCATACGATAAATCATGCTGTGATGATGAATAGCAATGTAAGTATGAAACCACTATTTGCAGCTTTGTGTGTTGCTCAAAGTAGTTTTTTGATTTCTAATTCTTTGTAAAAATCAAAGAAGAAGTTTCTCAATAGATGTTGTGTAAAGGTGATTACTATAAGTCATATGATAATAAGTATAAAGAATACACTATATTGTATATCTCTTATTATTTTTAATATTTAGGTTTTACGAGGAAATAGCATTATAATGATAG
>DAOTFU010000032.1:0-9861 GCA_035446765.1 Candidatus Absconditabacterales bacterium | reverse complement strand
AATAACTATAAACTAATATCTTACCAACAAAAAATATATGATGATGTACACAAAAACATAATAAACAAAATTAGCTTAAATAATTATATAGACTATCTTCAGAATATATTGAAAAAAAATACAAAAATAAACCAATTTAACATAGAACTTACATATTGGTTTAACAACTATTATCTATTAAACATATTGGAATATACAAAATACACCAAAAATAATCAAGAAAAAGAAGAAATGGACTCAATAATTCAAAAAGTAAAACAAATAAATAAATGAGATACATTGATATGATATGTATGACTAGAAGATCTCATAACAAATAAAAATCTAAAAACACAAAAAAGCATAAATGTAGAACGAACAGATTTTGGCATAATAAACACAACCACAAAAACTCTATTAGACAATATAAGGACATTATCATTCTTCAAAATTATACAAGAAAAAACATCAAATGATAAAATTAAAATAAATTGATATTTTTCTATAAAAAATAATTGAGAAATAATGCCAATATACTCTTCTATAATATTAAACAACAAAAACGACCAAGCAATAATAAACAAAATAAGTATAGATCAATTTGAAGATCTAAATAAAATAATAAATGAAGTTATAAAAGAAAAAGACTATACAATACAAGAAATGCATCAATATATACAAGACAACATACAATTATTTATGTCAGAAGATACATTATCTACATGTGAATTGATAGAAAATAAACTGTATGAAATGCAAGAACAAGCAAAAGATATAGACAATATTAATCTAATGAAGTGTGACACCGACAATATAAATATATTAAAAGAAGATGAATACGGTAAAATATATTATAAAATATGACTAAACAATTTTGATATAAAGTCTATCATGATATCAAACAAACAAATACAAGAAAATATAAAATGATTTTTAGAAAATCAAAAAACCAACAATATTACAATTGTAAAAATGATAGAAAATATATTAAATTATAGGTTAGACAAAAAAGAATATGTACAAGAAATAAACAATAATATAATAATTACAATAGAAGATTTTCAAAAATTTTTATGATTATATCCAAAAGATATAGTAGAAGACAATTGAGAAATAATATTTGAATTTATATTACAATGAGTAAGTTTTATATGAACATACAATACACAAAACAAAACCATAAAAAATTTACGTTTCAAATATAGTAACCCAAAAATAGATATAGACAAAGATAAATTGATTATAAAAAACTTTGAATTAATATTAAAAGAAGAAAATCAAAATCAAATAAATTGATTTGTGATAGATACTATAAATTATCTAAAACAAATAGACACACAAAGCGTAGATATATATCAAGAATTACCTTAAATTTAAATCACAATTAAAACAAACATGTACAAAAAATTTTCTATAGACGACATACAAAAAGTAAAAAATAATTTTATACCAAATCTATATCAAATTATAAAAAAAGAAAAATGCCAATGAATAAATGATCTGGTAAAATTCATATTTAAAGAAGGTAACGATGTTTACTTTTTTGATAGATGAAATCCTAGTTTTAAAATATCAAAAAAATGAGAAGAACTAGAGCTTACAGATGAACAAGAAAGAATACAATTAATTATACCCATAAATGATAAATCAAAATTACAAAATCTACTCAAAACATATATTGTCAAAAAAGAAAGACAAACATGACAAAAATCTATAGAACAAATACTATTTGATGAATTTAAAACCTGATTGTTTAATACTATTTTAGACAAACCATATATGGTATACGATATAGAAACTACAATGTGAGTTTGAGACAATTTAGATTCATATGAATTTTTATTGGCTTATTCTATGTCTCCATGAAATCAAAAAATGGATTATAAATACATAGAAAAAGATTGACTCAAGGAATTTGCACAAAAACTTATAAACTTCGATGGTTATGTGATATGATTCAATAGCTTTGCCTTCGATAATCCAATTACTATTAAGCAATGATGATTTTGAAAAGAAGAACTAGAAAAATTAAATAAAAAAAGTCTAGATATATTTTACTTTATACGAAATATGACTTGAAAAAGAATTTGACTAAACAAATTGTCTGAAGCATTTATCGGTATCAAAAAAACATTAGAGTCTGGTGCAGAATGAGAATGATTATGGAAAAAATATTTAGAAACAAATGATCAAAAATTCTTGGATGAATTCAAAAAATACTGTAAAAATGATGTTAGAATGACAGCATTTATACTACTCTACTTATTACACTTCAAAAAGATATATATTGAATGAGAAGAAAAAACTTTTGATATAAAAGAATTTGTAAAATATGCAAGACCCAAAGAAGATATAAAAAAAGATAATGAAAACTTTAATAATCAATCAATATTCTAATGGACATAAAAGAAGATTTGAAATATTTTTACAACCAAGAGGCAGAAAAATATTATTATACTAGAAATAAACATTGGTCAGAATGAGACATAATGCTAAAAGAAATAAAAAAAAATAAAAAAAAGAACATATCTATACTAGAATTTGGATGTGGTAGTGGAAGATTGATTAAATTTTTAAACAAAAATTTAAAAGAAAAAAATATTGAATATATAGGGATAGATATATCTTCAGAACTACTAAAATTTGCAAAAAAAGACAACAAAAAAAATAAATTTATATGTGAAGATATATCAAAATATATCAAATCTGTAAAACAAGAATCTTTTGATTTTATAATATGAATAGCAAGTTTTCAACACATACCTAGCAAAAAAGAAAGACTATTTTTGATAAAAAACTTTTATAAATCTCTAAAGTACAATTGAAAATTAATTATGACAAATCGATCATTTTCAAATCGATTCATCAAAAAACAAAAGAAAAGTATAATAGATTCTATACTAAAAAGTATTTATACATTATGAAAACATAAACGAAGAGACTTACAAATAAAACGAAAAAATAAATGAAAAGAATATAAAAGATATTATCATATATTTACAAAAAATGAATTAAAAACTCTATTGAAAATATGATGATTTAAAATAAACATAATTGATTATACAAACAAAAAATGACAAATAATAAAAAAACGAAACTCCTCTCAAAACACAATAACAATATGAGAAAAAAACATATATAAAAAATAAATTTTACTATTATATACCAAACAAAATGAAAAAAAATCACTTAATCATCTTTTCGTTGCTAATATTAGCTACATTTATTTTGGCTTGATGTAATTTGAACAAAAACACAGAAATTCAAGATCCTGAAAATTGAGTATCAATAAATAACAATGAATTTTCATACACAAACCAAGAAAAAAAATTTCAATTCAATAACATTGATTGACGAACTATAGAAACAGGTAAATATTGATTTGATACTATAGCATTTAGTCCAAAAGATGATGACATTAGAGAAAATGTATCTATCAAAACAGATGAATTACAAAAATTTTTGAGTGTACAAGAATACTATGAGGAGACAATAAATACACTACAAAACCAAGTAAAATGATTCGAAGAAATAGAAAAAAAAGAAGTAAACATCAATGACATGAAATGAGTATCAATAATGTACACTCATTTATGATGAGAAATAGAATTAAAATCAGAAAGAACATTTTTGATGTCGCCAGAAAACATAGTTTATATAATAGAATATATATCTACAGCAGATACATTCACAAAATTTTACACAGAATACAAAAAGATTTTACAATCATTTAATGTAATAAGATAAAAATATGAAAATATTGATATTAAATTCTGGTAGTTCATCATTAAAATATGAGCTTTTTGAAATGCCACAAAAAAAATCATTACAAAAATGAAATATAGAAAAAATATGAATAAAATGATGAACAAAAAATCACAAAGAAGCCATAAAACAAGTCACATCAAAAATAAAAAATATAGATGCGATATGACATAGGATTGTACATTGATGAGAAAAATTTTCTGACTCGGTAATAATAAATAATAAAATATTACAAGAAATAAAAGACTGCGGCGACTTAGCTCCATTACACAATCCTGCAAATATAGAAGGCATATTAGCATGTCAAGAAATTATACCAGATGTTCCACAAGTATGAGTTTTTGATACAGCATTTCACCAGACGATACCACAAGAAAATTACATTTACGCTATACCATACAAATATTACAAAAAATATTGAATTAGAAAATATTGATTTCATGGTACATCTCACAAATATGTAAGTCATAGAGCATGTGAGATACTAAAAAAAGATATAAATTCACAAAAGATAATTACTTGTCATATAGGAAATGGAGTAAGTATAACAGCAATAAAAGATTGAAGTGTTGTAAATACCTCTATGTGATTTACTCCTCTGGCATGATTAGTAATGTGAACAAGAAGCTGAGATATAGATCCAGCCATAATCGATTTTTTGAGTCAAAAGGAAGGTCTAACCACACAAGAAATTAACAATATATTAAACAAAAAATCATGACTTTTGTGAATATCATGACAATCAAGTGATTTAAGAGATATAGAAACAGGAGACTCTCAATGTCAATTGGCACTAAATGTATATATAAATAGAATAATTGAATATATAGGATCTTATATAGCACTAATGTGATGAGTAGATATGATAATACTTACAGCATGAGTAGGCGAAAAATCTCCAATAGTAAGACAAAAAATAGTAGAAAAATTATGATATCTTTGAATATATCTAGATGAAGCACAAAATAATAAAAAATCTGAAGAAGTTATTATATCTACCAAAGACTCCAAAATAAAAATACTTGTAATACCAACACAAGAAGAACTGATGATAGCACAAGACACCTACACTTTAGTAAACGCTATCAAATAACTTGCAACTTTTAACTTGTGACTTTCAGCTACTATGTTGCATCCACAAACACTAGAATTTCTAAAATGACTGGAAGAATTCAATGACAAAAAATTTTTTGAACTATACAAACCTTTATACCTACAGATAAAAGAACAATTTGAAAATCTTGTATCTTTTCTTATCGAAAATATTTCTAAGTTTGATAAAAATATAATCTGAGTAGAAACCAAAAAATGCACATTTCGTATATACAAAGATATGAGATTCCCAAGAAATCGTGAAAAACCATACAAAATAAATTTATGAGCAAATATTGCATATGGAGGTAAAAAATCAAGCTATGCATGATACTATATTCATATACAAAATCAACAAAGTTATTTTAGTGGTTGAGTATTTTTTGTACAGCCTAAGACTGCTAATTCTATCAGAAAATACATATACAAAAATTGGAAAAAATTTAAAAAAATTATAGAAAATCCAGAATTTAAAAAAACATTTGGAGAGGTGTTTTCATATCATCCAAAATTGAAAAAAATCCCAAAAGATTTTGACCCAAATCATCCAAGTATAAAATATATACTACACAGAGATTGGCTCATAAATAAAAAATTATCAAACAAAGAAGTATTGTGAAAAAATATAGATAAAAAAATGCTGGAATATGCAAAAATAGCAAAACCTTTCAATCAATTTCTAAATGATGCTATACAAGCAAAGCTATAAAAATTAAATTAATTATTGAGAAATTTGGTAGTTCTCATAAGCATTAAAAATATCCATCATCTAAGCTCCTCCATCCAAGGATCAGATATATTTGTTATAATTCAATTTTGATTCAAATTTTGTAAATGTTCAGTATACCAATTTTTACCATCTACATCATATATATTTCAATTTAATACTCTAGAAAGCACTGTACCGAACTGTGCTCTATTTACATTTTCAAATGGACTAAATTTATCAACATTTACTCACATAAGTCATAATTGACATGCTTTAGTTACTCAATTATCATATTGAATATCTAAGTCATCTGACACATCAGGAAAATCACAATCTTTATTAAGATCTAACTGCAGACTTAGTACTTCAATAGCAAAATTAGATATCATTTTTGCCATAGCTATTCTGTTTAATTTCCCATCTATATCTGCTTTTTGTATACTTTCCATATCTGTAACACCTATATTATACGCATATAAATATGCTAAATTCATTTCATCATCATACTGTGAATTGTTTATATTTCATATTCTATCAAAATTTTCTGTATCTAACACCTCACAAGTATCATCATAATAACTAGGAGAACAGTCTCAATTAGGACAATCATCTCTACGAATTATACTACTTCATCCTCAACCTCATCATCCAAGATTTCAACCATCTCACTCATCTCATCATTCATCACCTCATTCTTCTCATCCATCTCATCACTCTACAGGTACAAATCCAAAGTCAGAAAGATGCTCTGCATCAAAAAGTAAAGTATCATATTGAACTATTGCAGAAGAGTCTGGTTGATTAGGTACGAATTCTCATCAAGTATTGGTTACCCATATTTCGAAATTTTCTCAACTATATCCACTTCACATATGAACCTTTATTTTAAATAAGTCCTCATCTACAGAATAAAAAGAAACTCAAGTATTTCATCACACACTAATCACTTTAGAGGGACTTTTTCAGCTTATCACAATTCAATCGGCAGATTTTTCTTGAGGGGCAAGTATTGCTCCATTCCAAGATTCTCATTCTTTTATTTTTACATTTAATACTTCTGGTATTTCCAAACAACCCACACTTGAAGATATTTTTGTATTTTTATCATCTTGTGATCTAGTCTGATTTAAAATAATAAAATCATTATCTAACTTACTAGCCTCACCAGTCATATACAACATACCAGAAAAGATAGATACAAAATGATCTTCTATAGGCATAGACAGATACACATAATTGTTAAATAAATCTAAATCTGTACTACCTACAGGCAACAAAGACAATCATACAACTACATCAGAGGAAACTGTACCACTAATTATTATTTGTTTTGTTGAATCCACTCACATCATTCCACCAGAATAATTCATTGAACCTACACCACAACCCTCTACACTAGAAAAATCTATATTAGGAGTATATGGACTATCAAGACAAGACACCAAATCTGCAAATCATACTCATTCATTAAATGCTCACAATTTACACATTCCATCCAAAGTTAAATATTCTCAATCAATCTCAATACCACTCAATACTTGATTTTTCATCTCTTCATTACCAATATATCACATTGCTTCGGCAAACACAGCTAGATACTTTTTCAATCCAGAAGAATTAGCTATCAAATCAGTTATATCAATACTAAATGTTGGGTCTGCCAATAAAATTTCCATAGTACCATCTCAATTATCAGAACCAAGCATATTTGTAAATGTTGTAAATCATGAATTTACAAGATCTACATAAGGTCAAACTCATTCAAAAAAACCAGAATAACAAATATCTCATTCTACACCCCAAGATGTAGACAATTCACCATCGCTTATTTGTACTCAAGTCAATCCTTGAAGTGTAACATTTAATATAGAACTCAAAGAAATTCAAGGACCTATATTACCCAAATTAAACAAAAACGTCACTTGATCTCATATATCTAAATCTTGATTTTCAGATATAGCCGGTACTACAAACAAATCAAATTCCCCACCAAGTCCATCTTGCTCCATCCAATTATAATCTCGCTCCCAACCATCTCCAGTAGCCTGAAAAACAGAGTATGTATCAAGCCAACTCACTAAAGCATCAGAATATTTTATCTCTCATCCAGTATTATATATATTTAAATTGTTATCATCTAATCATAAAGTAAGTAGATCTGTACCAGTCAAACATTCTGGTATATCACCAGTGAAATTATTATTATCCATCAATACATACTTACATTGCTGACCAAATATATCTACGTCACAATTGGGTGATAATAACTCTCATCATTTCCCATCACCTTCTTCTCATCATTCAAACTCAAACAAAGATATCATATTGCAAATATTTGTGTCCTCTATATCTATATTTATATTATTATATGATATGCTTATAGAATGCACATTGTTGTTGAAACCACTAAAGTCAAAACTTTCCAAATTATTGCCCCAAAAAGCCAGATTTACGATTCAAGATTTATACAAACTCACACCAGTAAGATTATTATCTCACATAGAAATATTAGCCAAACCAGTAAAAATAGACAAATCTAAATATCATAAAATATTGTTATAGTCTAAATTTAAATCCACAATACCATCTGGCAACATAAATCCAGTTATATTATTATTGGAAGCATCCAACGTTTGTAATCAAGTAATATATCAAAAATCAAAATAAGTAAAATTATTATCTGAAATATTTAATCCTCTTAAAGATTGGAGTCAACTTAAATCAACAAAAGATAAATTATTGTTTCATAAATATAGCTCTTTTAGCATACCTAATCCACTCAAATTAATTGAATCAATACTATTGTGTGAAAGATCTAAACTTTGCAATCCTGTAAGTCCAGATAAATCAATTGAGGAAAGATTGTTATATCAAAGATATAACTCTCTCAGTTCTGAAAGTCCAGATAGATCAATTGAGGAAAGATTGTTATTTTGAATATACAAACTTTGCAATCCTGTAAGTCCAGATAGATCAATTGAGGAAAGATTGTTATGATCTAAACCAAGACCCTCTAAACTCTCCAAACCAGAAAAAGTAAATGAATAGATACTGTTATGAGATAAATATAGTCACCTTAAATCCATAAATCAGGAAATGCACACAGAACCAGAAAGATTGTTACTCCAAAGGTATATTTCATATACATAACCTTCATTACATCTAACTCAATACCAACTATCACATATACCTCAAGTATTTCATCGATTTTCACTAATCAACCATTCATCTCAATTTGTATCATTGTATATATTCAACAATGCTATACACTCTGATACTGGAATCTCTATCACTCCACTACACATAGCAGCAGGATCAGAAAAATCAGCACTAATACGAAAACTAAAAAATCATATACCCAAAACCAAGGATATCAAAAATTTTACAAACACCAGAGCAAACACTCAAATTACATACTTATGTCCATGTAATTTAAGGTGAGATACAAAATTTGACTTAGTCATCTTTTTTTATTGATAATTAAAGTATTTTAATCTAACAGTTGAGATGCTCTCATGATCATAAGCATTACATATCATCTAAGCTCCTCCATCCAAGGATTATCATTTGTGATAATTCATCTGTTTTTTAAATCCTGTAAATGTCCAATATACCAATCTTCTCAATCTGTATTATAAGTACTTCCATTTAATACTCTAGATAATACAGTACCAAATTGTGCTCTATTTACATTTTCAAATGGGTTAAATTTATCAACATTTACTCACATAAGTCACAATTGACATGCTTTTGTTACTCCATTATCATATTGAGTATCTAAACTACTTGATACATCAGGAAAGTCACAATCTTTATTTGTATCTAGCTGTAAGTTTAATACCTCAATAGCAAAATTAGATATCATCTTTGCCATAGCTATTCTATTGAGAGTATCAAATACTTTTGCTTCTTCAATTGTAGTCATAGTAGTGATATTTTTAGTTTTTGCATATGCATATGCTTCTATTAGTTCACTTGTATATTTTTTTATATTAGCTGGTCAGTGTAATTCTTGTAGCTGTTTTGTAGTTTCTTGTATTATGGAATTAATTTCTTCAGCCTCTTGACACTCTTTTCAATCTGGTGATATAGAACAAATACCATCATAATAACTAGGTGACTTATCATCTTCATCACAATCATCTATCTGTATACTTACAGATCCTCATCATCCACCTCATCATCCACCTCATCATCCACCTCATCAGCAATCTTTAGTACCATAAATAACTTGACTTTGACCACAATCATTTATTTGAGACAAAGTATCTGTATTACAAACTGTTGACCTATCTCATACCCAAGTTTCATCACAT
>DAOTFU010000031.1:0-9865 GCA_035446765.1 Candidatus Absconditabacterales bacterium | reverse complement strand
TATAAAATCACAGTTTATTATTTCAATACAAAATTATGTTTTGCTCGTTCGTAGGTAGAGTCTCCGATAACATATAAGATTTTGTTTTTGTGTAAAATAATTTATTTTTATTTCAAAAAAATTACAGATAAAATGATAGATTTAAATAAGGTTCGTGAAAATTTGGAAGAATATAAAAAAGTTTGTAAATTAAAGGGGATAAAACTAGATGTAGATGTGATTTTAGATTTGGATGATAAAAGAAAATCTATGCAAACTAAAATAGACAATCTTAAGTTTCAACAAAAAGAATTAGCTAAAAAACAAGATTATGATTGAGCAAAAGCTCTAAAATGAGATATTCAATCTAAAGAAGAGGAATTTAAATCTAATGTAGAAAAATTAGATAAGTTGTTGTTGCAAATGCCTCAGTTTATGAGTTCTGAAGTCCCAGAAGGTGATTCAGAAGAAGATAATGTAGAAGTTAAAAAAGTATGAGAAATACCAAGTTTTAATTTTGAGTTTAAAGATCATATTGAGTTGATGAAAAAGCATGATATGATTGATCAAGAGAGAGCAGTTAAGCTTTCTTGAGCACGTTCTTATTTTCTTAAATGAGATTGAGCTTTACTGGAAAATGCCTTGATGCAATATTCATTAGATTTGATGGTGAAAAAATGATTTACACCTTTTGTTGTGCCAAATATTGTAAATACTAGTTGTTTGACTGGTACTGGTTATTTTCCAGGAGGAGAGGATGATGCTTATCATATGGAAAAAGATGATAAATGGCTTATAGGTACTTGAGAGATTCCTCTTACTTCTTATCATTCTGGAGAGATATTAAATCATGATGAGTTACCAAAAACTTATGCTGCCCTATCTTCATGCTATCGTCGTGAAGCTGGCACTTATGGTAAAGATACAGCTGGATTGTACAGAGTACATCAGTTTCAAAAAGTTGAACAAGTGATTATTTTGCCAGAAGATGTAACTTTATCAGATGAGTGGCATCAAAAAATATTGAAAAATGCTGAAGAGGTATTACAAAATATTTGAATTCCATATAGATTGTTACAATTGTGTACTTGAGATTTAGCATTGTGAAAATACAATTCTCATGATTTAGAGTGTTGGATGCCATCTAGAAATTCATATTGAGAGACTCATTCTGCGACATCGTTTTTAGATTTTCAGGCCCGCAGACTTAATCTCCGTTATCGTGATGAAGATTGAAATATAAAATATTGTTACACACTAAACAATACCGTAATTGCATCTCCTAGGATACTAATTCCATTGATAGAAAATAATCAAAATGCTGATGGAAAGATAAAAATCCCAGAAGTTTTGAGGAAATATATGTGAGATAGAGAATATATAGGATAGTTAGTATTTGAGAATATTAAAATAAAAAAAGCGAACTTTAAACGGATCGTTTTTTATAGTCTCCTTAAACTGCCAATAATATTGGTTTTCTGAAAGTTTTTTTGATTTGTTTCCAGATCCAGATGTATGGCTTTTGACAATCTTCTTCTATAATTATACCAAGAGCATAAATATACACAAACAAAGATATCATTGGCCACCAACCGTTAAATGTTATTGTAGTAAAGCCGTTGTACGTTAAGTTGATTATCAGAAATATCAAGCTTCCTAACAGGAAGGATAATGCAACCGTAATGGAAATCAATTTTACTGTTCTCCAGTTTTTTATCACAAAACTCAATAAGATAAGTGATAAAATTATTGGTTCCGGATAGGTTATCATCAAGAAGATGATTCCGCACAAAATGATTAAGGCGGAGATAATTTTAAATGTTTGTTTTTTCATATTTTCTTTGTCTTTTTAGGTTATTTTTTTGTTTTTTGTAAATTACAACTACTACCAACCCATTTCCAATAATTCCATTGGCTACTGGGTAAGCTATTTCAGCCCAATCTCCATTCCATTCTAATAATATTGTTATTATGGAAATAGAATAGGCGAAGAGTGCTATCAAAAATGGTACAATATATTCTGTAGCATTTTTGAACCATACATTGTATGCAATCGGTACAAAAGATACAATATATACCAACTGCAATAGTAGATTTGTGTTTCGTTGATTTTTGGATGTGAACCAAAAAATTCCGACACAAACTAGTAATAAAATAATCACTGAATCCACTTCATTTAGCTTTTTGAAACTACCTTTAAATAAAGTATAAAAAAATACAAAACTTGCACATATAGCAGTAAGTATAGCTATCATGTATTTAAAGATGTTTCCACTAATCAAATGGTAATAGGTAATTGCATTTATTACACCAGCCACCATCCATATAAACCAAGTTATGGCACTTGGGGTGGTGCCTTTCTTTTTTAATCCGTATAAATATGTAATATATATTATAGGGATTAAGATACTGTAAATTATTGTCAATAATATTTTCATTTTATTTTTTTTGTTTTCTAGTGGAATTTATATTTTTTTGATTTAATGTCAAGTTTTAGTTGTGCTTTAGTACTTTATTTTGGTATTTTATGCTGTTTTTGGATATAATTATATTACTAAATAGTAACAAGTTGTGAGTTAAAAGTTAAAAACTTTGATTTATTTCTTTCAGCTTGTAACTTTTAACTTTAAACTATTATTTATGTACGAGAATTCAACGCAATATAAGAAAAATTTGGATAATGCAATAATGCAATCTGATGTTGTAAAGATTTTTGATAATCTTTTGACTATTTGAGTAGAAGAGGGGGCTTCAGATATACATATTGAGCCACTTGAAAATTATTGTAGGATTAGAATTAGGATAGATGGTGTTTTGGTAGAATTAGTACAATATCCAAAAACTTTACATGAAAATATTATTTCTAAGTTTAAAATAGAATCTGGTCAAATGAGACCAGATGAAAAGAGATTGCCTCAGGATGCTAGAGTGTCCAATGTGACTTTGACCAATAAAGAGATTGATATGAGAGCAAATACTTTACCTACGGTTTGGGGAGAAAAGTTGGTAATGAGAATAGTAGATAAATCTAAAGAGATTCCACCTTTGTCTGAGCTTGGTCTTGAATGAAGTAATGAAAAAATAATCTATAAACACTTATCTTTTCCAAATGGTATTATTTTGAATACTTGACCTACTGGTAGTGGTAAAACAACTACTTTGTATGCTTGTCTTGATCATATAAATAAACCAGATGTAAATATTATCACATATGAAGACCCAGTAGAAAATAAAATGAAATGATTAAATCAGGCACAAGTAAGATCTGACATATGATTTACTTTTGCGAATGGTTTGAGATGATGACTTAGACAAGATCCAGATATTATGATGGTTTGAGAAATACGTGATAAAGAAACTTTAGATATGGCCATGGAGTCTGCTATGACATGACATTTGGTATTTAGTACTGTTCATACAAATTCTGCCATAGAGACAATTAGTAGGGTTTTAAATTTATGAGCAAAACCTTATATGATTTCTGGTACTTTTAATTTGGTGATAGCACAGAGATTGTGTAGAAAGGTTTGTCCACATTGTGCCCAAGAATTTAACGTAAAAGATGATGAAAGATATGAACATGCCAAAAAAACATTTACAAATTTTGACAAGGAACTTTTGAAAAATGAAATAAAATTGAGATGAATAAATGAATCACAATGGAAAAAATTTATCAATGAATGAAAAGTTTTAAAATGAACTGGTAAAGTCAACTGAGAGACGTGTCCTGTTTGTAGTGGTTCTTGATATAAGTGAAGACTTGGTATATTTGAGCTTATGGATTATACTGATGATATCAAAAATATGATAATGGAGTGAAAATCAAATATGGAGATAGAACAATATGCTTTAAAAAATGGAATGATTGATTTGGAGAGAGATGGTATATTTAAAGTCATAAAATGAATGACTGATTTGGATGAAATTTATAGGTATGTGAAGACTAAGTATAATTAAGAGTTCATAATTAATAATTTTATATTTTAATATTTGTAATAGTGGCTGTCAAAGAAGTATTTAAATCTGATTTTTTTGAAAAATTGGTGATAAAACTAAATGCTCCTAAACTAAAAAATAAGACTAATTTTTTTAGACTTTTAGCTGTATCTCAAAAAGCATGACTATGAATAGTTGACTCTTTGAATTCACTTAAAAAATCGGAACAAAATAGATGACTTCGCATTATTATAGAAGATTTGATTTTCCAACTAGAACAGTGAGTAAGTTTGGCAGATGCTATGCAAAATCATGATTATTTTTTCTCTATTTGAGAAATAGAATTAGTTAGATCTTCTCAGGTTACTGGTAATATGATTAGTACTTTGTATGATATAGCAGATGAATTGGAAAACTCAGAGAAAATTAGACAAAAAATAAAAAAGGCACTTACATATCCTTTGATGTTGGTGGGTATATCTGTAATTGCTGTTGTGTTACTTTTGATGTTTGCTATACCGTCAATAGTTTCCATCTTTCCAGAAGATGGAATACCTTCTATTACGGTATTTATGATGGATGTGTCTGCTTTTTTACAGAAAAGCCGATATGTTTTATTTATTTTATTAATTTGACTTGTCTTGTTATATAAGTTTTTGTATTCAAATGTATTACCTTTCAAAATCTTTATAGATAAGATGGCCGTAAGATTGCCTGTAGTGGGTGGAGTAGTAAAATATAATTATATGTATAAATTTAGTAGGTTGTTGGGGCAGTTTTATTCTGCTGGCATCAATCCTGTAGTGTCTTTACAGTTAATATCAAATATTTTTAAAAATTTTGAATATAAAAAGAAAGTTATAGAGATCAAAAAAGATCTAGAAACTGGATTTACTTTTTTTGAGAGTATGGAGTGAACTAGTTTATTTGATCCAATATTGGTACAAATAATACATGTATGAGAAGATACAGGTACTACAAATGAAGTTTTAAACAAAATATCTTGATTTTATAAAGAACAACTGCAAACTAAGATAGATATATTGATGTCTTTTTTGGAACCATTTTTGATGATCTTTATCGCAGGTATGATAGGTATTATTGTTGCTTCTGTATTTATACCTATGGCTAGCATAGTTACTGCAATTTAAATTGAAAATAATGAAAATGAAAAAAATTAAAAATAGTTTGTTGGTGACTGGATTGTTTGTGATTTCTTTTTTTGCAATTGGTATATCTAATGCAGAAGATTTGTGAGAAAATAATCTAAATGATATTAGTCATTATTATGGTGATTCAGTTTTGTTGATTAATTTACATTTAGATATAGGGCAAGATAGAATAAATTCAGATGTATTGTTTCAATCTATTGATTTAATTGATAGAATGAGAGAATATTATGATTTAGATATACTAGACTTTTTGGTAAAGTCTTTGGATATAGAGGAGTCTATTGATTTTATTTTATTTGAATTGTCTGATATTTTAAATAAAGCCTTAGATCAAAAAGCAAAATTGAAAACAGATTTGGTAGAGCTGGAACAAGAGAAGATTTTATGTGATGAATTAAAAAAAGTTTCAGATGAGAATTTTACCTTATCTTTTCATGATTTGGATGTAAAATCAATGCAATATAATCTAGACAAATCTTTACAACATGAAGAATGTGCGTGAGTTGCAAGAATATATTTTAATGTAAAGACAAAAATATTGCAACAGTTGGAACTTTACTACAATGTTTTGGAAAAGAAATATACTTATTTTACTTTACATAGAGAAAATATTATAGAAAAATATCCTAGTATTTTGTATGAGATGTCTAAGGAGCAAACACAATAAGCTTGAAAGATAGTATTTTATAAATATACAATAATGTGTTTTATTGTATATTTTTTTGTTATGATTGCTTTTTCCATATGATCTATCGATATATATTGGTATTGAATATTTTACTTAATATCTTTTGCATTAGGATATTTATTTTTGTATTTTGTAGGAAAATCTGGTATTTTTAAAAAATTTAAGAATTTGCAAAATATACTGACAAATAAGTTGGATGATCTCTTGATAGCATTGATACTTGGTGTATTGATTGGTGGTAGATTAGGGGAGGTATTTATTTATCAGTGGCAATATTTTTCCCATCATTTATTGGAAATATTTGCTGTATGGAATGGATGAATGTCCTTTATTGGTGGTATGGTTTGAGTATTGATAGCTTTTTTGATACTGAAGAAAATGAGAAAACTTTCTATACAAGAATTTTGGATTTTAATTGATACGATAATAGTAATAGTGCCAATGGCAATAATATTTGGTAGATTTGGAAATTATCTCAACCAAGAGTTATTTGGTCTAGTAGTAGCTCAAGACTTTTGGTGATTAAGTCAGTGAATTGTTGGGTTTTTGAAAGATATAAATATATTCCACATATATAGTCAGGTAGATCAAAATCTTAGAGTTAATACAAACTTTTTGGCTATGATTTTTGAATGATTTGCGGTATTATTACTTACTATATCTTTGTTTATAAGGAGAATAAAGAAAAAACTTATCAAGCCTGCTTTGATAAGTTGATGGTTTCTTGTTTTTTATAGTGTATTTAGATTTTTATTAGAATATTTGAGGATAGATAGTCAAACTCAATATATTTCAATTTTTACTAGAAGTCAGTGGTTGTTTATAGTGTTTTTTGTATTTGGGATTTATTTTATTTTTAATACAAAATACAAAAAGATTATTATTTAATTAGTTTATAAAATAGCTGTATTTTTTGATCATATTTTTGATGTCTTCGGAAATATTTGGATCTATACTCAAAGCTAATTTGTAAAGTCTGTTGATGCTACTGTGATGTTTGTTGTTTTTTAATATATCTTCCCATATTTTTATATTTAAATATTTTCTGTTTTTTCTTATAGTCTTTTTGACGATTTCGTCTATATATCATTTATTTACTACTGAAGGGTTGTATAGACTCTCTAATATAGCTAGTTCTAGACTTGCTATTGGGAAAACATTTTTTCATATATATATTTTGTTGGTAAATTTATTGAATATTTGGAATAAGCTTTTACTGTCTGATTCATATATCTTAAATAATGCTTGTTTATCAAACATAATAGTTTCTGTAGATTGTTTATCTTCGTTTACTATTAAAAGTTCTTCAGGTATATCGAAATTGGTTAGATTTAGTTCTAAAGCTTTTACTCATCATATATATCGCTTTCAATTTAAGAATTCTTTACAATGTTTTTTGACTATATTTCGATAAAACATTTCCAAAAGCTGATTGTCATCATATTCTTTTTCAGGATTTTTCACAAGAAATACTCATTTTTTGAGGTTCAATAGATATCATTTATTTTTTAAATGATATATTGTCTTGTAAGATTTACTTTCAGAATAATTTGTGTCCAAAATATTTTTTATAATTTCTTTTACTTTGTTGATTTCTATCAGCTTGTTTTTATGTTTTAATATCTTTTTAACAATGGTGTTGAAATTGTTTTCTCACATATCCTAGTCTTAATATATAAATTGTCTGAAAATAATCTAACTTTTCTTCCAAAAAAATCAAGACGTTTTTTCTATAAAAATTCTAATGATTTTTCTATTGTTTTTTGTGAACTTAAACTTAATAAATTCATTGACGAATATATTTCGTCAGTTTTATATCTAGTAAATGCATATCATGATTCAGAGAGCACTGTTGACTACTGATGTTACTACTACTAAGACTGTAAATGTCGGTGGAGTAAAAGCAGTGTTTACTGAAATTATCGACAACATTTATGATGTAGTATTGGAGATAAATTCTCAAAAATTCTTGTTGAGGATTTCCAATGAATCTGATACTATAAAAGATTTTGAAGTGATCACTACCAAGTGATTTGTATATGATCTTACAAACAATTTGGTCTTGACACTTAAGAATTTAGTACAATGTTTATGGTGTATTGATAGTTAGTTTACTAGTTTAGAACTAGGATTAAAGAAGTGGTTTAAATGTTTTTCTTTTTGCTAAAAAAGACTTGAAAAACGACATTTTTTTGTTACAACAAAAATGTATTTATATATTTTCTTAAATTTCCAAGATGCCTAATATGAAAAAAATTAAGACTAAAATTAAATCTGTTTCTAATATGAAGCAAATTACAAAAGCGCTAGAGGTGGTTGCTACAGTAAAGCTTCAAAAAGTAAAAAAACAAACAGAAAATTATAGAGATTTCATGACTGATTTTTTGAAAATGATGAATGTTGTTAGGACAAAAATAAATATCTTAAATACAAATAATCCTGACCCAAAAGGTAGGAGACTTATTATAGTTATGTCTAGTGATAAGGGTCTTTGTGGAAACTTAAATTCAAGATTATTTAAACATATTTTTCAAAAGTATAATGATATAAAAGACAATGTAGATGTGTTTTGTATTGGTAAAAAAACTTTTGAATTTTTTGCTAGAGCAGATTTTAATGTAGTATGATACGTAAATTTGACAGATGATGTTAGTGAAGATGATTTAAAAGATGTTTATAGTCATATAATGGATGGTATAGCCAATGACAAATATTGAAAAATAAAAGTATATTTCAATTATTTTAAAAATACTATTACTCAAGTTCCTTTAAGATTTAAAGTATATCCTTTAGATCAAGATAGTTTTGATGGATTTGTAAGAGATATAGGTTTAGATCTTGAAGATCTTATGACTGATGAGCTTGATTATAAAGATTTGATAGTAGAGCCTGATATGAAGTTTTTTAAACAAGAAATGCTTAGACAATTTACTCAACATATGATTTATGGTGCAGCTTTACAAAATAAGGCTGGAGAATTTGCTTCTCGTATGTTGGCTATGAAAAATGCAAAAGATAATGCTACAGATATGATTAAAGATTTAAAATTATCTTTTAATAAAGCTCGTCAATCGTTGATTACACAAGAAGTTACTGAAATTATGTCTGCAAAGATGGCTATTGAAGGTTAATTGTTGTTTTTATCAACAAAAAAATACTATGCAAAAATTTATAAGTAAACATTGAAAATTTGTCGATAGGCAGCCTGTACAATGTTATACTAGAGTAATGTGATATTTGAGGCCAGTAGCGTTTTATAATGTAGGTAAGAAATCAGAATTTTATAGCAGGAGGTATTTTGATAAACTTAAAGCATGTAATAAGGATTTTGTATCTGATTACATGAGTGATGTAGTGTGTTAATAATTTCAAATAGAGTAGTTTTACTCAAAAGTGTGGGCAAAAAACATAACAATCTTGAATTTGTTATGTTTTTTGTTATTTATTAGTTTGTTATTTTATTTTGTTTCTTTGATATTTTGATTTTTTGAACTGAATCTAATGAAATAATAAAAGAATATTCCAAAAATCCTGTCTCTAATTTTGAGATGAAAGATTTTACTGTGAAATATCATGAGTGAAATTTTATATGTGGTGATGATATTACAGTTTTTTTAAAAATTAATAAAAATAAAATAGATGATTATAGTTATGTATGAAATACATCTACTGTATCTCTTGCATCTGCTGGATTTTTATCAGAATTTTTGATTTGAAAAAAGATAGACGAAGTTTTAAAATGGGATTATTGATTTTTAGTTGATAATGGCTTGGAAGTATCAAACAAAAGAAAAAGGGCAGCTATTTTGCCGATATTGGCAGTCAGAAACGCAATACACGAGTATTTGGATGATAAGAAGGTAGATGATTTTGATGATCTAATAGAAGAGTAGTAGACAAAAATAGACATTTTCTACTTGAAATACTTAGACAGATTTGTATATACTATTTTAGTTTGTATCTTATATAAAATTATCTATGTGGAAACTACTAAAACGCTTTTTGTTGAGTGTAATATTATATTGAATAGCTTTGTATCTGATCCACAGGTATAGTGGTTGATGGTTTTGGGTAGAAGCAACAAGATACA
>DAOTFU010000030.1:0-10005 GCA_035446765.1 Candidatus Absconditabacterales bacterium | reverse complement strand
TGTACAAAAAAGAAATCAAAAAAATCTGCACTCACCAACATCTAGTAATAGAAGATATAGTAAAAAGGCTTAGAGAAAAATTTCCAAAAGCTGGTCTTTCTACTGTATATAGAAACTTAGATGAAATGGTAAGAGATGGAGAATTGATAAAATTGAAAGTATTATGATCAAAATGAGTATATGAGACTAATATATGACAACATGCTCATCTGATTGACAACAAAACTGGTAAAATAATGGATGTAGATATAGATAAACTAGATCTATCTTTTGTGCCAAAAGATTTTGATACAAAAAATGTAGAACTAAATATATACTGAGAGTTTTCTTAAGAAAACTCTCAGCTAATAGCTAATGGCTTATAGCTTAAAATATTGTATTGATAGCTATCAGCAATTAGCTATAGTCTATTGGCTGAAAAATTTATTTTTAAAAATTTTTCTTTAATGCAATTTTATGATGAGGTAAAGATAGAAATAAAATCTGGAAAAGGTTGAGATGGTCTGGCTTCTGGTAGAAGAGAATCTGGAGTACCTTTTGGAGGTCCAAATGGTGGAGATGGTGGGAATGGTGGCTCTATAGTTTTTTTGGCAGATGAAAATGAAAATACACTTTTGCCATATAAATATAGAAAGATATTTAAAGCAAATAATGGAGAAAATGGTAGGACAAAAGACCAATATGGAGCAAATGGTGAAAGCACAATATTGAAGGTACCAGTTGGGACTTTGGTGAAAAATGAAAAATGAGATATACTCAAACAAATGACTACAAATGGAGAAAAACGAACTGCATTGAAGGGTGGAGAATGAGGAAAGTGAAATATTCATTTTAAAAATGCTGTAAATCAATTTCCAAATTTTGCACTATTGGGAGAACCATGACAGGAAAAAAATGTAATATTGGAATTGCAATTGTTGGCAGATGTGGCTCTTGTAGGTACACCTAGTGTATGAAAATCTAGTCTGATAAACTCTGTATCACATACAAAAGCAAAAGTAGCTGACTACCCTTTTACTACATTAGTGCCAAATCTTGGTAGCATACAGTCTGGAGATTATCATTTTAATATGATAGATATCCCAGGATTGATACAATGAGCTGCTGATGGAAAATGACTTGGAAATGCTTTTTTGAGACACATACTAAAAGCTAGAGTTTTTTGTTTTGTGGCAGATCTAGATAGATTGGACAAATGAATAAATGATGTATCAAACTTGTTGGAAGAAATAGTAGAATACAGCAAAAATAAATTTGGCGACGATGTAAAAATACATCTAGAAGAAAATGATGGTTACCTGCATCTGATAGCAAAAAAAGATGAAGAAATAATCTTTGATAAAATAATTTTGTTTGTATTGAATAAATATGATCTTTTGAATGATGAGGAAATATTGAAAGAATATAAAAATGAATTATTGAAAAATATAAATAAATTTTGTAAAAAAGAATTGAACTTAAATATAAAAAGTGAAGTCTTTGAAAAAAATATTTTTGTAGTATCTGCTGCGACACATTTTGGACTGGAAAATTGGACCAAACATTTGATGAGTATTTTGAAAAATACAAAAACTGTGGAGGTAGAAATAGATAAAATGGATGATGATTTTGAAGAACGAGAAACAGATATGATAAGTGATATTACAGATCAAGAAAAAGAAAAACTACTGGAAGATGGTTATATAGATGAGATAAATTCAAAATATGCTAAAGTGCGAGAAATCAACAATCCTGAATTTTGTAAAATGGTATTTATCCTTCCTTGGGGTAATGATGAGGCAGAATCTTGGTTTTGGAACATGATAGAAGAAAAATGATTTTTGGCAGAATTTGAAAAAGAATGAATAAGAAAGTGAGATGTATTGAAGATCAAAAGTTATTACGCTGGTAAGGATGATAAATATATTTTATATTAAGATAAAAATTTATACCTAAATAATTTATGAAATATTGTATACTAAATATCTCAGATTCAGACAAACACTGGTCTGAGTGAATAAGTGAATATATCAAAAGATTGTGAAAAGAAGTTTTTGTGGAAAATATAAAACCTATAAAAAATGGTAGTCAAGATCAGATAATACAAAAAGAAACTGAACTAATTTTAGATAAATTGGAAAATAAATACAAAGACTGGAACAAAATACTTTTGAGTAAATCTGGAAAACAATATTCCACAGAAGAATTGAAAAAATTTTTGTGATATGAGAAAACAGTATTTGTGATATGATGACCTTATGGTTTGGATGAAAATATTTTGAAGCAAAAGTGAATAAAGAGCATCTCTTTTGGTAAGATTACATTACCCCACTGATTGGCAAAATTAACTTTACTGGAACAGATTTATAGGATATGAACTATAGAAAGTGGGAAAAAGTATCATTACTAAATTTCTTGCAATAATTCTGTGATAATATCGTTGTATATATCCATTCATTGATCGGTTAGTTTGATTTTGTCTTCTAATACAGAGATAAATCACTGATCAGCATATGATTGGATTTTTTGTTTGTAGTCAGAAACTAGTATATTGGTATATTTTGATATATCTTGAATTCACTTATCTGTCCTGAGTGATAGAAAAAACTCCTCTATCTGTATATCTTTGTCTGAAAGATCTTGAATGGATACAGTATCCAAACGATTTCATTTTTCGTATTCGGCTAGTTTGGTCGTATTGTTTCGACGTACTGCTCTACTTGCTCACTTTAATTGCAAATATTTTCTCAATTCTTCGTTTGGCTTTTGGATGAATGAAGATGCTGATGTTCATATTCAGATATAATCTCACATCTCTCGATAAACTCTGTTGTGGATGCTAGACTTTCACAAAAGTGAAAAATTGGATAATTCATATCTTTTAAATCATTTTTCCAACAAAATATCTTTGAGTATTGCAAATTCTTCATATACATCATCATCAGATCAACAAATAATGTCTCCCTTTTGTAAAGGGAGTTGTTCTGCAAAGCTAGAGGGATTTAAATCCTCCCCCACTTTGTGGGTCCCCTCCTTTGAAAAAGGAGGACAATTTGTATCTTTCTTTTGATAGTATCGTAAACTTCATGGAAACAATTCTAGAGTGTATACAGAATAAGAGTCTATAAATTTACTTTCTGAGAGTTTTGAGAAAAAATCCATACTGTTTGGATTTCGAAGTTGTAAATTTCATTTTTTACTCTCGTTGAATTGTCCAAATGCAATAAAATCTAGATTGAATATATTGTGGTCTTGTTTGATCTTTTGTAATGTCCTAAGAAACTCTACCAATCATGGATAGGTAATATCTCTGCCGGACTGAGACAAGACTTTGTTGTCGAAAGATTGTATACCAAAACTAAATCTAACTCTAGCAAAATCTTTGTATTTTTTGCTCAAATTTTTGACTATATTTAGTGCTTCATCTTGTGGATAAGGGTTCATTTCTATGCTAAACTCTTCCAAATCTTTTGCGTCGAAATGTTGGACAATTGTATCTGTAATTTTTTGTATATTTTCCAATCAAATAAGTTGTGGTGTACCTCATCCAAAATAAATAGATTTGATTTGCTTATCATCTAGTATATTGGAATAATGTTTGATCTCGGAGGTAATAGCATCTACATATTTTTGTATTTCCTCTGGGATAATATTTTCTTTCATTTTGTCAAAAGGACATACCTGAAAACTACAGTATGGACATTTTGTCTTGCAAAATGGGATGTGGATATAAAATGAAAGCATTTACAACAGATTTTTAATTTATATAAATTTGCAATGACTGAATAATAAGGATTTTCTATTTGAAATGTAGGCTTTTTTACTTATATAATAGATGATAAAATATTGAAATGATAAAGTGCGAAATTAATGTTCAAAATTATATATTTTAAATTGTAAATTGGATAAATTGCAATTGTTTAAAAGGATGCTACTTTCTCTCTTTCCAGATGAGATGATGGCAAATAATATAAATCCAGCTAGTATGTTTATATCTTTTATATCTACAAAAGAATTTTTTTCTGTAATTAATAGAAAGATAATAGAAAATTATAAACTAAATCTATTTGATGTAGCTATAGATCCTTTTGAATTTAAAATATGATTTGGAGAAAACAAAAGCCTAAACAAAAAAGATATAGATATGTATTATGGATATTGTGGTACAGCAAATATAAATGGTTATAGATTTTTAAATCCGTCAAACATATCTCATAGTCTAGTAATGGTTATCAGTATATACACAAAAGATGTTTTTGAAGATTATGGAGATGAATATTTTCTAAATTTTTTGTTTGCAAGCTATCTGATCAATTTTGTGTTTTTGGCTAGAATCAAGGTATTTCCATACTCAGATAAACAAAAAAATTACAATCGATTTGTAGATACATTTTTCAATTTTTATAAGATGGTGTTTGCACAATCATGACAAAAAATCGATCCAAAAATATTTGAAGAAATCAAAAAAAAACTACTGTGAGAGGTAAATACATTCTTTTTATTATTTGAACATTATAAACTTTTTAATAATTTGTTTGATCATAAGGCTGAAAATGCTCAAAGTTTTTATGAGTGGATATTTTATGATGAGATCAAAGATACTCATCTAAAAAATATGATAAACAATTTTATACAAAAGAAAGATGATTTTGTATACAAGTCAAACTTTTCAATAGTTGAGAAAAAAATATTACAATACGTATTGCCAGTAGATATCTTGTTGAAATATATTTTTGTAGATACAGATATATACTCTATGATTAGCAATGTAATATGCAGAGTTTACGACAAGGAAGAATTAGATAAGATGATAAAAGTGTGAAAGGATAAAAAAATAAATCTAAAAGAAATATATTTATATATCACGGATCACAAACATTTTAAAAAGAGCTTCTTCAAATGAGTACAAAAGTACATTATGCATCTTTTCCAAGATCAGGAAAGAGCTAGTGGCAAAAGTATTGGAGATGAGATAGATGATATGATGTCTGATATATGAGATGATCCAGAAAATATCAAAGATCTGAAAGTGCCAGAAAGAATCAAAAAGGAATCCAAAATTATGGAAAAAATATTAAATTTTTACATCACATTTATTGGTGGATTTTGGATAGCGAGATGAGACAATTTCTATCTCAGATTGTTTAAAAAAGATATGATAAATGAAATCTTGGATATATCTAATTGGTCGGACAACAAAAAAAATACTATCCACTACTATGGCTCATTACTCTACAATTATGGTAAAAATGTATTTTACTACAGAAATATATCTGAAAACGTAAGAGCTGGTAAACAAAAATTTTACCTACCATACAAAAATACTTCTAAGAAAGTTTACTCAAATATGCATATAGTAAAGATGTTTGAAGAAAACTTCTTGGCTACTACATTTCAATGGATCAATCCAAAAGATACAAGACTCTATGTAAATAACAAAAAAGTATTGGAGGTATTTAAAAAAATGTTTGCAAAGAAAATATCTGAACTTGTAAAAAAAGATGATAAAAAAATATTGGATATATTGTATTGCGAAAACATGAAATCAATCTTTGAAAAGCCAGATATCTCTAAAATAATTAGAAAACATATGTCAGAAGAAGATATCTATCATATAAAAGATAATATGTATACTCTAGATTTTTGGATCTATGACAATATACTAAAAAAAATATGAAATTTATGATTGAATAAAGATTATTCTGATACCAATATAATGTGAATAATATCTTGTATGATGGAAACTACTTTTGGATTTTTGTTATACATCACTTATATGCAAAAATATGCGAAAAAAAATAATCTAGATATGCTGTATGAGATATATTGTATAGATGTGTTGAATTTGAGTAAAGATTACTTAGAAAATGTGAAGTGGCTGTTGAAGCTTATGGAAAAGGAGTTTGAAGAAATATTGAGCTTGTGGATAGAACTGGATGACAACAAAAATTTCTTTGCTATATGAGCTGCAAATTGGTCTAAATTTGCAAGTAAAAAAGATGATATCTACAAATCTGTATCTGGGGAAGATGTACTATGGTTTAAGTGATTTTTGAAAAATATTACTTATTATAACAAGAGATACTTGATGCCTAAGTAAAATTGAGCAAAGCTCAATTTTACGGCTTATGGCTAATTGCTAATCGCTAATAGCAAAGGTATTATATTTATTTTCCTTTGCCGTTAGATATTAGCCGTTAGCAATCAGCTAAAATTTTATTTCGTGAAATTTTTATATGTGAAAAGTAGAAAACTTATCTGTACGAAATGATTCTGTAAAACTTGCTAAAGATGTATATTTGTTGCTAGAAAAAAATATAAAATTTAAAAACAACTTCTGATTAAAAGATCAGATACAAAGAAGTGTTGTAAGCATTGCTAGTAATATAGCAGAATGAAATGATAGATGAACTGATGCAGAATTTTTAAGATTTCTCTATATAGCGAGGTGAAGTTGCGTTGAATTAAAAACTCAGATAATAATCAGTAAAGAAATATGATATATTGAAAAAAATAGCTTCGACACTATTATTATAAACATTGAGAAAGTAAATAAAATGTTGAATTGACTCATAAATAAATTAAAAGTTACTTGAAAGTAACTTTTGACAGCCAATAGCTAATTGCCTATAGCTCACAACTTAATATATTCTATAGTATCAAACAAAAATAAGTTGCTAACTATCGGCTATAAGCTAACAGCCATAAGCTAAAAATTTTATTAATAAAATTTTTTCAATGAAATGTCCCAAATGCCAAAATATGGATACGAAAGTAATAGATAGTAGAGCAATAGAAGATGGACAAACCATCAGAAGAAGAAGAGAATGTGAATTTTGTAACAATAGATTTACTACATTTGAAAGGAAAGGATTCACTGAATTAATGGTGATAAAGAAAGATGGTAAAAAAGAGATGTATGATAGACAAAAACTTAAAAAATCTCTAATGTTATCTTTTGCAAAAAGAGAATTTAATAATGAAAAAATAGAAAACTTGTTGAATATCTTGGAAAATGAATGGATGGCTGAATGAAAAGAAATTTCATCAAAAAAAATATGAAATGATATCTTAAAAATGCTAAAAGATATTGATCCTGTAGTTTATATAAGATTTGCTTCTGTATATAAATCTTTTGATAGTGTGGAAGATTTTAAGAAATTTATTGAAGAATAAAAAATAATCTATTTTTAGCTATATTTAAAATTTAAAAAACTTAGGTACAAGAAAATAATCAACAATTGAATACATTCTCAGACTCCTCTATTATTCATCTAGAGATAGAATCAAAAATATACAAAACATTATCATCTAAGACAGGATTTGATTTCAAAAAAGAAATCGAATCTTGTTTTTTTGTATCAAAAAATGTTTTTGATTATATCAATTAAATTTAGTCGCCCAAAACTTGACAAAAATAAATATCTATTTATAATAAGATTAGTATTTTTATATATTAATAATAAAAGAATGGCAAAGTGTAAATATTGTAAAAAACCTGCATGATTTTTAAAATGGAAACACAAAAAATGTGATTTTATACATAAACTAAATAAACATAAAATAAGTAGTATAATTGCAAATTCATTTTTTAATAAAACGAATATAGAAAAATTAAAACCTGAAATATTGTCATTAGCAAAAGAATGATACATTTCAAATGAAGAATTAAATACTATTTATCTTTACAATTACGATTCTACAATAAAAAAGTTTTTATATGATGGTATTATAACACCACAAGAAGAAAAAAAAATTATACAATTTAGAGATACTTTTAATCTTGATCAAGACCTTTTAGATAAACATGGGTTTGCAGATAAATTTCTTAAATCTATAATAGTAAGAGACCTAGCAGAAACTAAGAAATCTTCTGTTCTCTTTGATACTGACATGGAGCTTCCCTTTGATTTAGAAAAAGATGAAGATATAATACGAATATTTGATGATATTGATTTATATAAAAAAAAGGGAGAAATAGTATCTAAAGTAGATGAAGAATTAGAAACACAAGAAAATTCTTTTTTTGACTCTATTTTTTCAAAAAATTTAATAAAAGAACAAAAAACAAAATTTTTGGATAGTGGAACATTGTTAATAACAAATAAAAACACTTATATATTATGAGACATAAAAACTTTTAAAATAGGAATGAAAAAAATATTAGAATTACTACCATATAAAGATGGTTTATGATTCCAAACTAAAGAAGAAAAAATACCTTTTGATTTTTTGGGAAATTTAGATTGATGGTTTGCATATAATATCTTATTTAATTTAAGTAGATAGAAAAATAATCATTATATAAATTATTGAATTATTTTAACAAAAAATGACGTTCTCTGACTCCTCTACTATCCCCTTCGCTAAGCTATCAAAAATATATAATGTATCACCATCTAAATTAGGATTTGATTTCAGAAATGAAATTGAATCCTCTTTTTTTGTATCAAAAAATATTTTTGAATTAACATCTCAAAGCTGTGTAAAGTCTTCTATTGTAATCTTATCTTCTAAAAGTTTTTTGTATCACTCAAATACAAATGCATGCTTATGATAAAATTCAAATTTTGATTTTGGATTTTGTTGAATTAATTCGGCTATTTTTTTGTAATCTTGTATGTTTTCGATCTCTAATAGATCAAGAAGTAGTTGAAAGTATTTATCCATTTTGAAAATTTTTTAAAATAAAATCTTTTATCTCAGCTTTTTTTGAAGAATCTATATCTATCTGATCTAATATCTTTTGCACATGACCATCTATCATGAGAGTTTTGGAAGATTTGGAATCTAGTCATTTACTCTTGAGATAAAATTCTTTTTGCGGATCTAATCTATCTATGCTGAGTCCATGTGATGCTTGCACATCGTTGGAATGGATGTCCAATCTCGGTATAGTCTTTATCTTTATGTCTTTTCACAAGATAATGTTTTTTTTGGATAGATGTCACTGTGACTTTTGTATATTTTGACCTATCTTGATGTCTGCATTGATATCAAAGTCGCTATTGTCTTGTAAAAATGATAATATATTGAGATTTATATCACAGTTTGAATCTCTGATATCGGCTACAATGTTTGCCGATATTTTTGTAGATCCAAAAAATATAAAAAAAATATCTCATTTGATATTTTGTCATTTGGTCACAAAATCTATCTTTAACTCATTGTCTGTACAGATTGCCAAATACTTAAATTGACTATCTGAAGATAGTTGAATTGTTGGTTGATTATTTTGTGAAACATATTTTTGTACTATATTTTGAGATCAAGATATTTCCATCAAAAGATTTATTCGTTAAATTTTTGGATCAATTGTTCTGCTATTGGGTGTAAATCTCATGTCTCTGTGTCTGATACTGCTGAATCTTCTATTTCTTCATCTACTACTTCAATCTCTGAATCTCCACCAAAAAAGCTATTGAATTCGTCCTCGAAAGCTGGATCGTATGCTTGTATTCAGGTATTTGAATCTGTGTCTCAAGTGAGTTGTTGATTGTCTCAAGTATTGTTGGAATTTTGAGTTTCTTCTGACAATACTATATTTTTGTCATAAAAAATATGAAGTATAGAAGGTATATTTTTGATATTTAGATCTGAAATAGTTTGGTTCCAATCTTTTTGGTCTAGATATTGGGCATATGACTGTATTCATTTGTACTTAAATACTCAGATAAGTAGGTTGATAGCCACAAAAGCCAATACAATACTTAATATCCAAGCAATAGTTTTTGAGATGATTTTCATTTGTGTTTTTATGATATAAACTTGACTACTATATATCAATTCTCATTTGCATATCAACTAAAAATCTGTATATAAATTGTATATTGTACATAATTTTTTACTAAATTAATTAAAAAAGATGAAAAAATTATTTAGTTTAATCCTTGGGTCTTTTTTACTACTAGGATTTTTTGGTATAAGTTTAGCTTGTGAAGAAGTAAGTTTGAATGATGGAGATGTATGTATAGATATTGATAAAAGTGGCGATGATTATACTTTGGATGCAGATGTAGACTGTGA
>DAOTFU010000029.1:0-10577 GCA_035446765.1 Candidatus Absconditabacterales bacterium | reverse complement strand
ATTGTTTGGTAGATAATAAGCACAAGTAGACTCTCTATACCAAGTAGCTATAGTCAATGCTGTAGGAAAATTGTAAGCAAAGCTTATATCATCCAAAGTATTGTACCAACCAGTACAATTTTGCAAACTATCATCCAATTCTAATGAAAAACCAGTATTGTATCACGAAAGAAACTCTTGCTTAAAAGACTCTGAAGAAACCTTATCTGCAGTCTTAAATGTAAACAATCTACCATATATATAATCTTTTAGATTTCACAACATATATTCCAATCTACTATCTTCATCATATTCCACTTCTAAAGTTTTCAATTGATCATAAAAATCCCACAAATTTACTCTATCTTCCACTATAAGTAAATCCAATTGAGATTTTAAACTATTTAAATTTTGTGTATCTTCACTTGTTGGATTGTAAGCAAAACTCACACCAATCGAAAACAAACCAATGGCCAATAAACTAATCCCCCATAAACCAATTTTTGTCTTTCTCATATTTATCAAAAACAATATAAAATAATCAAAAGGAAAGTATATCAACCTTTCACTTTTAACTCTTGCCCCGCAGGGCGGTGGTTTCACTTTTAACTGATAATTATATACTAAGAATGGTAAAATATTCAAGCAAAAAATAAAGAAATTATTTTTATTCTTCTGTTGTGTTATCACCAACTCAAGAAACTCCCCCTGTTTTGGTAACTTTATCAACAGCTCATGAAGAAGTTATATCTTTAGCATTTACCTTAGACTGACTTTTGTGTCCATCATTCCATTTATTAATTTTTGCTATCAAATCATCATCATTTAATATTTGTGTATCTGTCATACCTCTGTCATTAGCTATCTTCCTAGCATTAGCTATAAAGCTTTCCCTATTTTGATTCACACTCAAACTCTCCCAAGATGATCCAAGTCACAAAAACTCTGCCACTCTAGCATTTTGCGACAATGTATCTATTCCAGCTAATCTAGTAGCAGCATCAGTTACATTAGCTTCTTTAAGAGAGCTGATACCCACACCACCAGCTATAGGCACAATAGGTAGATTCTTTGCGATTTTCTCCAAAGACTCAAAACCATTTTCCAATGCTTTGTCTATAAAACCAAATCAAGTCTTGGTGCTTATAGTGATCTTGGTCAAGAAATATATCAAAAATAATGCCAAAAGGTATACTATCAAATCCGCAATAGTAGTTTTGGTGTTAGACATAGTAAACTCAAACAATCACTCTGCCTGTATAGTAGAATTGTAGACCTCATCTTCTGCGCCTGGATTTACAGACTCTGTCACTATATTCATTTGATCATCATTCATAGAAAATTTACCTACCTTGTTGTTGGAGGTCATTATAGATTTTACTAAAATCAATATTACCAATATCAGACTCAATGCTCATACCATTATGATTGGTTTAAAAACCAATACTATAATATTTTTTATATCTACAAACGATTGCAAATCACTCGACGATCCACCCTTTCCACCCAACTTTATATCAAAAACTTTCAAAAGTATTATCATGGGTAAAAGCGGTATTATAATCCATATAACTATTATCCTAAACAAATTAAATACAAATATAAACAACATCATCAAAGAAAACACTATCAAAACTGTTGCAGATATTCATATGCTCATAAATAACTGTCACCATTTATCCTCACTACTATCATCCAAAAACTCTGGTGTCTCATTCAAAAATGTTATTTCATTAAATTCAAACACTGACAAACCCAAAAACAACAAAGGACCAGAAACCGAATCATGTCCAGGCATTATTGAGTCTATCAACTGCTTTATATCATCTTCCTCCATAGATCAAGCATCTTGCTCTATAGGTCCCCATTTGGCCTCATCCCAATCAAAAGAGACTTTAGCTTTATTTAAACTTTTTAAATTTTCATTAAAATTTCACCTAAACTTATCATCTGAAGCCAAAAACTGTGATGGAAAAGATCATACAGCAGAAGTCATGATAGTGGACAAATCTACTACAGCTCACATCAAAAACCAACTCATCTGTATTAGTACACCTGCTATCAAAGCTTTTTTTATTACCTTCAATGGAGCCCATTTATCATTTCACTTACCAAAAGTTCATACAAATATATTTTGTATTACGGCAAAAAGTATCATAAATCACAAAGCAAAATTAGCAAAGTTTTTGATGATATTCCACAGATTCCAGAGACTTGTATCCAAGTGTAAAAAAGATCAATACAAGATATCATTGGTCATAAGTTTACCAGCCAGATTTGCCAATATCACCCATCACCAAGACAAAAAAGAAACTATATGATAAAAAAATTTTGCCAACTTATCTGTCGTAGACATATCACCAGTTTGACCTGCTGCAAAAGTATTTGCTACAAAAAACCCAACAAACACCAAAAACACCAATATCATCTTTATATTTCTTTTTGTACTTATTCGTGCTATCAGTTTTTTTATTAGTCTCATGTATTGTTTTAATTAATGTTTATTTTATTTAATTAGGTTTTTCTGTTCCTGTTCCTGTTCCTGTTCCTGTTCCTGTTCCTGTTCCTGTTCCTAGTTCTTCTGTTGATGAGGGTGATTCCGGATTATTGTTTGAGTTATCACTCAAATTCTTTAATTGCTCAATTTGTAACATATGAGCTTCAAATTCTTTATCATAAGCTTTTTGCCTTTTTTCCAATTCTTCAGGAGATAAATCTTTTTTAAGATCCTCTGTTAAATTATAATCAATCTCCAATTTTTTCTGTAAATCTTCTTTTATTTGTTTTTCATTCAAAGGTTCTTCTTTACTAATTCACAAATATTTACTACTATATTCTTCTTGAGTTACCAATTTAAATTGTGGGCTAGAATGATTTCATTTATTAACCATAACATAAGTTCATCATGCTGTCTTAACATTTCCACCAAGCACTCATTTAGCTCGTTCTTCCCAAGCTCATCACGAATTAGCCATATTCTCAATAGTAGAATTTGCTAGATTTTCTGCATCATAAGTAGTAACTCCTGCAGATGATGTTTCTGTTTGTCCTAATAACTCCTCAATTCATTCCACATTAGAAATATTATTTGTAACATAATTGTTATATGCTGTAGACAAACCATTAACATCTTCAATTCAATTCTTAGACAAAGCTTCTCTATCAGACTCTGACAACTGATCCCAAACCTCTTGGGCAGTAGATCATCAAGCAAACTTACTGGTAATATTTTCAATAGTTGCACTCTGAAGACCATCAAAAGTAGAGCCTCATTCACTAGTAGTAGCTTGTTCTCCATACAACCAAGGAAGATTCTTCTTCAACTCTTCCATCTGTTGAGCTTGAAGTTGATTTGGTATTTTATTACCTAGATCTTTAAGTCACTGACCAGCAGCGGCCAATCAAATTCATCACATACCCGGTATAGGTATGATAGGTAAATTCTTTGCAAGTTTTTGTATACTTTCTTGAAATCACTTTCATATAGAGTCCCCAATCTTTGTCATCCTCACAGCAAAAAACAAGAAAAACCGTATTATTCACACGGCAAAAAGATTGGTGATAAGCCAAGCAAACATATCCATTCACTCATTAATCTTTTCATTGTTTAAATCTATTTCTATCAATCATCATACAGAATATTTGTTGTCTACCTTCTCTATACCAAGTTCAGACATCTGTTCACTATCCCAGCCTGTCTGCATACCATCATCTCACTTATCTTGAAATTTATTTAATGCTGTCAGAAATATCAAAGACATACTTATAGCAAATACCACAAAAACTGGTGCGAATATTAGCTTAATCAGATTAGAAATCTCAAAATGTTCAAAAAGTTTTCATCATCAAGATTCTCATCCAAGCTTAAATACACCATCAAATACTTTTAATAATACAATGATCGGAGATATGGCTATCGCCAACCAAAGTATTCATATCCTCACTATCAATACCAGAGCCAAAGTCAATAAAGGAAAAAACAAAACTACTGCAAAAGCCACCTTTATCAACAACAAAAAGAAGCTAGCCAAAAGATCGGTAGCACTATCTGGATCATCAGCCAATGTAGTGAAATCCAACAAAGAAGAATATATGGTGATAAAAGGTCACACAAATCATTTAGATTTTTCAAGCAAACTATCTACAGTAAATTGTACATCTTCACTCACATCCTTAAAAAATGGATCTTCTTTACCTAAAGCTCAATAAGTCTCACGACAATTTTCCGGTAATGCTGTAGACAAAGGTATAAGATTACAGTTTGCAGCTAATTGTTGACCTGAACTGTTATCTAAATCACCAAAAAAATTGGCTACTACAGCTTTATATTTAGTATTATTTTCAATCTCACCACTACCGTACTCTTCATTGGTAATTGGTTTAAATTTGTATGGCCAAGCTCATAGACTACAATATCATGTATCAAAAAGCACTCCATTTTCTACAAAGATTCTTTTTGGTCATACAATATAGGATCCAGTCAAACCATGTACACTATTGCGCACATCACAAGGAGCTATCTTGTGGTGACCATAAGTACTATAATATTGTAGATCCATTTTTTTGTTATTTTCATCTGTATCCAAGTTTGCACTAACTCACATAATAGGAGTATCAGCATATTTTGGATTATTTTTAAGTACAGTCATAGGTAATCATCATACAGAGTAGGTCATTATAGTAGATACATCTATCAATGCGGCCATCAAAAACCAACTCATCTGTATCAACACACCTGCTATCAAAGTCTTTTTGATAATTTCTATAGGTTTTCGCTTATCATTTCCGCCAAATGGCGATGTAAATATATTTCTGACTATTGTAAAAAGTACCATAAATCAGAGAGCAAAATTGGCAAAATTTTTCATTATATTCCAGAGGCTCCACAAACTAGCATCCAAATGCAAAAAAGATCAATATACCAATGTATTATCCAAAGCGATACCAGCTATAAAAAGTACCGGCCACAAAAGAGCGTACAAGATTTTCAACACAGTCTGAAAGAGCTCATTCATATTGGACAACATTTCATCTCCCGAGTCTATATTAGCCTGTTGATTGAGATATTCTTGTTCAGTAGGTGGACCTACAAAATCATTCTGAGCCACTATTATGTTGTTTCAAAAAAACAAAAATCATAGTCCAGAAAATATAAAAAGCGCCAAAACTCTCTTAAATATTTTATTTTTCAATATTTTTAATATATTCCCCATAAAAAGTTAAACTTTTATTTGATAAATATCAGTGTACAACAATTATATCCCAAATAAAATATCAAACAAAAAATGGTAGCTTTTAAACCAATAAAAACTACCAAAATCATCAAAAAAATATCTAATATGTTAGATAAATTCTTATTTTATCTAAAATCACCAATTTTTATATATTCACCATATTCACAGTCAGGCAACAAATCATTTTTTTGAGCGTAATCCCAATATGCTTTCTTTATGTCTGAATATCAATCTATATCCCATCATTTAGCCAATCCATCCATCACTACATAGGTCTCACAAAACAAGTTTTTGTCTGGATTCAAATTTTTCCCTATCATACCAAGACTATATGCTGTCCTATAATATCTGTAATCAATATCATTATATCATATATAAGAAAACTTAATATTTTTATTTTCTACCAATGATATATCATTTACATCAAGTATATGTTTTATAGCATCTTCAAAACTTGCCTCTTTTGATAAATCTTCCTGTATAGTTAGTCCATTTTCTAACTCCAAATCTGCATCTACAGGCACAAAATTAGTTCAAGTCTCTATTTCTTGATTTTCTTCCAATGTATTGTCTTTGTCAAAATCTATATTTAACATCATAAATATCGACCACAGCAAAGATAAAATCAAAGCAATTATATATATTTTTGATCACCATACCTTAAGCGCTTTATATCCAAAAAGTATTCCAAACAAAATAAACAATACAAAAGATACCACTACACTAGACAAAACACTCAAGTGTAATACTAAGTCTCCAAGCCAAAACCACACAAAAAATCCAGCCAATATAGAAATCACAAAAAACCAAGCATGATGTATATTTATATCCATTTTCTTTGTTCTTTTTTTCTTATGATTGTCAGATTCATCATTTGAAGATTTACTTTTAGACTCCTCTTTGTCATCCTTTCCAGTAAACAAAGAAATCAAAATCAAAAACCCAAAATTTATCAAAGATATCCAAAAAAAGTTGCTTTCAGACCAAAAAAATCACAACAATATTGGTTGTAAAACAAAAAAGTAAAAACTAAACAAAATAAATAGATTCTTTTTCATCAATATAGACAATTAAACTATAAAAAGTCAAACATTTTTTATGAAACACTCATTATATACTAAATAAGACATTTTTTTCAAGAATAAAATTTGCAAAAAACAACTTTTTAACTAAAATTAAATAGTAAATTATATTTTGTAAAAAATAATATGAAAAAAATATTGATAATAACAATTTTAAACTGAATTCTACTACTATGATGTAGTTTTTGACAAACATTTGAATTATGAAACACAAGCACTATATTAAATACAGATGTAACAGATGCTATCAATACAGACAATTGAAATGGAACAATATGAGATCCTATTAGAGAATGAGCATACAAAGTGATAAACGCAGAAAATCCACAAAATACAAATCAGGTAATTGGAGGAATAGTAAATAATAATAGTGAAATTACTACACATGATACAGCATTAAATAAGACTCTAGAAATTATCAAAAATATAATAAATTATGCCTTAGGCTTAGTTTCTCTAGTAGCACTTGTATACTTAATAATACATTGATTTATGATTATTACAGCAGCTTGAGATGATAGCAAATACAAAAAATGATTAAAATGAGTAAAGTATGCTGCAATAGCAATAGCCGGTATCGGATTAAGCTGGTTTATAGTTAGTATGATATTCCGAATTATAAAGTGAGTAACCACAAACAACAATATGATATCCAACCAAACACAAAATATTAATTCTAGCACATATACACCTTAGTACTTAAAACAAAATATGAACATAAAAAAATTATTTATAGTATTATTTGGTCTAACACTATTCGCTGGCTCTATATCCACAGCAGAAAATTTTTATTACGACTACAATTTATCCAACGTAAGCAATCCAGCAGATGAAACAGAAATAGGATGATTGATAAAACAAGATGTAATACAACAAAACGATAGTGTGTTAAATAAATTACTTGGTGTTTTTAAATTAAGTAACCAATGACGATATGGAACTGGTACAAGCAAAGCAATATATTATGCCAAAATGATAGTAAATCTATTGTTATCGTTTGTAAGTTTAATATCTTTGATTATGCTAATATATGGATTTTATATGATGTTCTTCTCTAGAGAAGAATCTTGAGTCACAAAAGCCAAACAGATAATAAAATGAGTAGCTATAGCTTTATTCATTATGTGATTATCTTGGTTTATAGTGAGTTTCATATTTTGGATACAAAAAAACTCTGCCTTATAATTTAATTTAAAACAAAACAATATAAAAGATGCTATTTAATCTATGAGAACAATCAAAAATAAACACAAAAAAAAGTGAAAACATGTTTAACACAGAGACTATGTTACCAGTTTCTGAAATAAAAAATGATACAATAATATTAAAAGATGGTTGACTAAGAGCTATACTCAAAGTAGAGTGAATAAATCTAGATTTAAAAAACTTTGATGAACAACAAATAGTATTGGAACAATACAAAAAATTTTTAAATGGATTATGATTCCCTATACAGATTATAGTACGCAACAATTATCTTGATTTATCTGATTACTTATGATATATCAACAAAAACATAAACGATATATCGAATCCAGTACTCAAAAAAACATGAGAAGCATACTACAAATTCTTGGAAGACATAGATAGCAAACAATGACTGATATATGAAAAGTCATTTTACATAGTGGTGCCTTACTACCAATGAGAAAAAGATGAGGGTAGTATAAAAAAATCATGGTTTACAAAACTACTGGATGTATTAAATAGCAAAGATAGTGTAGAAAAAATAGTAGAAAGATATAGATCATTCTCAAAAGGAAAAAACATGCTCAACACAAGATGCAATCTAATAAACGACTGATTGTGATCAATCTGAATAAAGACAGAAAAAATATCTACATGAGAAATCATATCCTTATTGTTCAACTATTACAATCCCCTTTTACACAATGCACAATCAAAAATATAAAAAAGACCCAATCGGGTCTTTTTTTTAGCTAATAGCCAATAGCTATTAGCTATTTTTATTTTTAATATATTCTTCATATTTTTTTTCTAATTTCATACAAACATCAACTCGCTCTTGTTTTCAATCTCATCTATCTACTTGCTCTTGATACCAATCTTTTCTTCTTTTTATCTCATCCAATGATGCCTGACAAACAATGTCATCCTCAGTAATACAAAATCAAGCAGTATTAATTCACATATCAGTAGGTGACTTATATTTAACCATATAATTTTTGTGACTAACAACATTTTTTGCTATTCACATAACTATCTCAAATCACTCTATATCTCTATTGTAATTTACAACTTCTTGTCCATATGCTTTTTTATGATATTCATCTATCATATTTACATCTCAAACATCCACAGTAGCAGCCTCATAAGCCAAATTTACAGGGTGATCCAATGGTAAATTCCAAATAGGAAAAGTTTCATATTTAGCATAACCAGATTTTATTCAAATATTATGATCTAAATATATTTGTCACAGACAAGTAGACATTTTACCACTACTACTAGCTGCACCAGTCACAAGTATTAGATTTTTTGTAAGTGGGATATGATCATCACCACCAAATCCATTTTCACTTAATATACTATTTACATCATGTGGATATCCTGCTATTTTATATCTCTCAAATACTTTATACTGTTTCTTTTGAAATCTACGTTCAAAATTTAGAACCAAATCAAACATACTTGTCACATCTATCTTGTTTATTACAATTATTGGTTTGACTCAAATATTTCTCTCTATTATCATAAGCATACGTTCTACATAGTCACCATAAGAAATATCTTCACTACTCAATTGTCTATCTGATATGATATCTTCTGCATTTACACAAAAAAGTATTTCAGCTTTGTCTTTTAGATTGTGAAATATTTGTTTTTTACTATCCACATGAAAACCAGGCAAAACTCTAGCAGCATGAGGATCTCTAATAAATTTTCCTCATATTTCCAGATATAATCTACCAGAAAACTGGCTAATTCTATCCAATATCTGATCTTCTTGCATCTTGATATATTTATCTCCATCAAATCCAAAATCTTTATAAGAGATTATATCAGTACTATTTATCATAAATTTTTCACAAAAAATAAAGTAGATTAAGTCTTGGTTTTGATAGTTCAAAACAGGTACTTATTCTATGGCGACGATATGATATTGTTCTTTCAAAACATCATACAATCGGCACTCAAATATATTATATTCAAAAGCTTCTAATTTGTCAAAAAAACAACAATAAATCTCAAAAAATAAAATAAATTGACTTTATATAAAAAATATATATAATTTAAAAATAAACAAAAAAAAATACTTATGAAAAAATTAATTATTATTACCATTCTATTTTTAGCAATCTCTCAACTGGTATTCGCTCAAGACACAGTAGTTCTATATCATGGAATGAATTATTTGTCACCACTAAATGGATATTGTGCTAATATCGCCTTTTCTTATGAATCAGCTGACTTAGAAAAAATATATATTACAGTTACTGTAGAAAAGACAACAGTAAAAAAAATATATAGTTATGATAAAAACGGTGATATTTGGTCAAAAGAAGAGTCAAACACAAGTAAAGAAAAATTCACAATAATTTGTGAAAAAAACTTGATTACAAATGTACCAGAAAAGATGCTAAAAACGCCAAAATCAATTATTGGAGAAAATTTCATATCTGAATGTTATTCTTTAATGTTCATAGAATCAATTACTGATTCTAACAATAACAGTTTAGCATTTAAAGTATTAGAAAAAGACTGGTATGAAAAAGAGTAAAAAAAATATTATTTTAGATATCCATAGGGTTCAACCCTATGGATTTTCTTTATAGTACTATTTATAAAATTTTCTCTCATTTCAAAAAATCATAAACTTTACCAATATTATCTCACTCTGTATCAAAAATTATATGATCAAACGGTATATCAAAAGTCTTTTCTCTAGCCACAAATTCTTTGAGTTCATGATATCTCTCTTGATCTCTTGGATGATCGCGCATTTTTAAACGTTTCTCTCTTGTCTCAAGAGATGCTTTACACCAGATCATTTTAATCTTAAAATTATATTTTTTAGACATATCTTTTATATATTCTATTCGTTCTAGATTGCCTAAATATGCACTAGACAAAGGAGAATCCAACAAAATAGAATTTCATCTAGAAATATTTGGTATCAAAATAGCATTGTATATTATATCCCATACATATTTTTTATGATTTTTATAATGATCATCTGTTCTTGTCAAAGAAAATACATCATCTACAGAATCTTTATCAATGTACGTAATACAATATGTATCCAAAATCTTATCAGACA
>DAOTFU010000028.1:0-10774 GCA_035446765.1 Candidatus Absconditabacterales bacterium | reverse complement strand
ATATTTTTGATAAACTTATTTCTACCCCCCTTTCCCAAGGGGGGATTAAGGGGGGATTAAAAACTATCGAATCTACTTTTAGAATCTCTCCTTTCTCTTTTTTTCAAACAAACACACACTGAGCAGAAAAGTTATTCCAAACTTGAGCAAATGCACTAGCACAAGTACAATGAAAAATCTTAGACCTCTACTGTGGTACTGGTAGTATTGGTATCAATTTTTTGAATATGTGAATATGAGATAGTGTCTTATGAATTGATATAGTACAAGAAGCTATAAAAGATGCCAATTATAATGCTGAAATAAATTGATTAAAAGAGAAATGTAAATTTATAGCATCACCATCTGAGAAAATATTCAAAAATTATCCTGAAATACAAAACGAGTTAAATAATATCTGACTAGTAATAGTAGATCCTCCAAGAGAATGATTGCACAAAAATGTAATAGAACGAATCGAAAATCTCAAAAAAGAAAACAAATTTGAACTACTCTACATCTCTTGCAATCCTACTACAATGGCTAGAGATATAGAACTATTTGTAGAAAAATGATTTAAAATAAAATCACTTCAACCTGTAGATATGTTCCCACAGACACACCACATAGAAACAGTTTGAGTTTTAATTTAGCACCCTATTGTCATTTCGACCATAGTGGAGAAATCTCTTAAAATATGACAGAAATATTTCTCATAGCAAACACATTTATAATAATATGAACTATACTATATATTTTAAATATACACAAAAAATCTATATCATTAAACCTAAGTTCTCGAACAATACGAATCTTTTTAGAATTAATTGATGCAGTTTCTTATATAAAAATAGTCACTGAAAATATAAAATGATTGATGGCGGTTATATCAATGGTCTGAATGTCTATTATAGCATTATTGGCAATAAAAAAATGAAGATTTAAAAAGCTAAGTAAGTTTGATATTCTGCTACTAATGATCTGAATACTAACAATTATAGCTTGAATCATTAGTAAAAGTTATATAGTGACCAATGTTTCACTCCAAATTGCATTTTTGATGGCATATATACCAACCATTAAATGAATTTACAAAAAAGAAATTCAGGAAAAGACATTTCCTTGGATCATAACAAGTATATGAATTATAACATCCATAATTTGACTAATATTATATTATGAATGACGATTTACACTGATATATCCATCTGCACGATTGTTTGGCAATGCTGCACTTATTTTATCAACCATCATTGTAAAAAACAAATGAAAAAAAATCTGACAACAATAATTTTCACAACAAGCCTAATACTGTTAGATCAAATATCTAAATACTTTTTTTACAACAAATGATTTTTAAACAATCTAGAAATTATTCAATCTACTCTCAACACTTGAATCTCTCGATCTTTACCGATCCCACAACTTATTACTATAATACTCACCATAGCAATCATTACGCTTTTGATTTTAATGTACAAAAAAAATAAAATATCAAAGCGAGTAATAATATTTTTGATAGCATGAGCAATTTGAAATTTGATAGATAGAATATTTTTATGATGAGTTAAAGATTTTATCAAAATATTTGATCGATTTCCAATTTTCAATTTGGCCGACATATCAATAAATATATGAGTAATATTATTAATTATCAAAGAACTTTTTGCTAAGTGACAAAAATCATCTTGAAAAAACAAATATTATTAGTAAACACAAAAATACTTTTTATATACTTATGAATGAGAAAATGGAATTTGAAGGAATTATTATTATGATGTGAAATGAAGAAACTGTATGACAAAACAATCTTCGCAAACTTACTTTTGTGATAGAAGAAGAAACAGACAGAGAATTTAAATGATCTATAGCTGTAGATGTCTTTGGAGACAAAGTAGATATGATGAAAGATTACAAAAAAGGAGACAAGGTAAAAGTTGGATTAAACTTTAGAGCTAGAGAATACAATGGAAGATGGTTCAATGGTGTATCAGCTCGAAGAATCGACAAAGCAAACTGAGCTACTGCAGAATCTGCTCCATCTGCCCCAGCAGATGATGACTTACCATTCTAAGTTTCAATACATTATAATATACTTTTTTAAAAACCGCAACTTTTGGTTTTTAAAAAAACTTGATTTATGCTAGTTAAAAATTATATAATATAGGTATGAAATTAAAATATTTTTATTATTAATTTACAAAAGCATGAAAGTTATTTACCTTATAGCTTTAATACTAGTTATTGTTGGTGCTTTAAACCGAGGACTAGTAGGATTCTTCGACTTTAATTTAGTGACATGGTTGATGGATGTAATATTCCCAGCAATAACAAATGCAGAAACAGCTGAAATTGTTGCAAATCCAAACAATGCTTTAGTAGCAAAAATCGTGTATGATGTAGTAGGAGTATCTGCTATAATAGTATTTTTGATGAAAATATTTGGCTGCAAAAAATGTTGTAAATAATCAACAAACAATAAAATCATAAAAAACCCACTTAAGTGGGTTTTTTACTTATTTAAAAAAATGTTCGAGATTACACTGTCAGACTCAATGAAAATTTACCTAATTGAAATGGTAGATAAAACTAAAGCTCCGACCCAATTCGGAGCTTCGTATTTATGATAAAATATTTCAAGCTATAAGTATGACTGCAATCTGCGAACGAGGGAATTTTTGCTTACCCCGCAGTACTGCGAGGTAAGCCCTCGCGGGAAGCATTTTTTTGAAAATAAAAAAATAGATTAAAAAATCCTATCACCCTAAATATATTTTAAATATTCTTCATGTAATCAAGAAGATTCTTTTTTGCATCTGCACTCAAACCAGGATCTTTAAGTATTTGCTTTAATATTTGCTTCAAAAAAGGTCAAACAATTCTTTTTATACTAGCGAGTCTTCTTTCTTCATTATTTAGTCATGATAATTCTTTTTCCCACCAAAGCTGCATTTCATCCAAATTTTTGATATCTTCTTCCAAAAGTGACTCTTTAGATTCAAAAACCTTCTTCAATAAGTTTTCCTGACTATTTTTGGCTACATTTTCTACAAAACTTAAAAAGGGAAACCATAAATCTTTATTCTCTATATATTTTTCAAGTATATTATCATAAAAAATCGCTGATAATGCTATCTCTGGATCTGCTTGCCAAGACTTAGAATCTTTTTTATTTTGATTTTTGCGTACTTCAAATTTACCATCTCATTTAATATATTTTGCAAACTGCATAGACACTACTTCATAAGGAAGTCATACCTTATCTGAAAGCACTTGTTTATAGTGCTCTTGTATAGTATAATTATCTACAGACAAAATTAGAGAAAACATATTGTTAAACAATTTTTGTTTGTCTATTGGTGAAGACATGTCATATTTCTGGGCAAATAGATCATATATCTGTACAAAAGCATCTTTAGATTTAGACAAACAATCTTTAAATAAATCTAAACCATTTTCCATATTAGCCATATCATCTACATCCTTTATGTCGTCAGGTAAGACTATCATTTTAGGAAAAATATCTTGTTTGTAAGCTATTTTCAAAGCTCTAATTGTAGCATTTTTACCGGCCTCATCATTGTCAAAAAGTATATATACATTTTCGGTATATCTTTTTATTAGTTTCATGTGTTGTTCGGTTACAGCAGTGCCACAAGTCGCTACTCATATTGGTAATCATAATCTAGCCAAAGCTATTACATCCATCTGTCATTCTACCAAGATCAACATATCATGCACTTTCACTTCACTTCTAGCAAAATTTAGACCATACAATATTTTTGATTTTTCAAATGCAGCATGCTCACTACTATTCAAATACTTTGGCTGATCTTTTGGATCAAGTACTCTAGCACTAAAACCCACTATATTGTTCCTAGTATCAAATATAGGAAAAGTAATTCTATTTCTAAAAAATCCAAAATAATCAGTTTGTCATTTTTTTGCCAAAGAAGATTGTACCAGATCTTGCTCGTTAAATCATTTTGATTTTAAATTTTGTATCAAATCATAATGGCTATCGGGAGCATATCATATACCAAATTGACTAATTATTTTCTTGTCTAACTTTCTGTCTTCCAACAAATAATTCATTGCTTTATCATTCTTTTTTAAATTATCTACAAAAAATGATTGTGTCAACTTGTGCATTCTCTTTACTTTTTCTTTTTCATCAGCAAATTCTCTAGATTTATCAGCATTTTTTAAAAACTCAGATATATCCAACCTTTGCTCTTCTGCAATAAGTCTTACAGCATCCATAAAATCAATTTTTTCATATTCCATCACAAAAGTTATCACATTTCATCACACGCCTGAACTAAAATCCTTAAATATTTGTTTTTGTGGGGATACCATAAAAGAAGGCGTTTTTTCATTTTGAAATGGAGACAAACCAGAAAAATTACTTCAAGCTCTCTTGAGGTCTACTCTCCTAGATATTACATCTACTATATCTACATTATCTACTATATAATCCGCTATCTTCACCATATTAAATATTATATTAAACTAATAACAAACATACAAAAATACTTTCAAAAAAAAAGATAAAATAATGCATAAAAATGATTACCCTATCTTTTTTTTATTTTTATATAAGAAATATTATTTTTTATTTTTTACAAAGAATCCAGTCACAAACAAAATTCCAACTATTATAAGTAACAATCCTCCTACAATAGTACGCAAAACATACAAGCCAATCAAAAGCAAAATAATTCACAAAACCATATAAATTTTCTCTTCATCACTAGCTTTTGTCCACCAAGAACCAACTCATGTCATAATTTTCTTTGATTCTGTTTCTACCTTCTTAGCAGTAGTCTTGGTATTTTTCTTTACGTCATCAAATTTCTTCTCAAAATCTGATTTTTTAGCTACTGTCTTTTTTACTGTTTTTTTAGCAGGCATTTGCAATAAATTTAAAATTTAAAATATTTAATAAAATTAAATCACCTAAGAATGCTCAACTTCCAATTCAATTCTTTCTGGTACCATAGCTTTTGGTATTATAATTTGCAAAATATTGTCAGAACTTAATTTACTATGTATTTTGTCAAAATATGCTTGAGGAGGAAGATCTAAAATCTGTTGAATTTCTCACCAATAACATTCCTCTTTGAGAGGTACACAATCATCTTTCAATTCTATCTTTTGTCTCTCTCATTTAATTACCAATCTATAATCATCTATGGATATATCAATGCTTTCCTTTTTTACTCCACCAAGCGGCATAATAATAACCATTTCACTTGGAGACTCATATATATCATAAGGTATTTCTAAGTTATCAATCATCATAAAAAAATTAAACATTAAAATAATTAACTATGAAAAACTCTCTTAAACAAACCATTTATCAATTTATCTACTGTTTCAGGATCGTAAACATATCTAAAAACAATCTCTCACGCTCTACTTTTTTCTTCTATATCCACTTCTCATCATTCAGACAATACAACTAAAGTACCATTATTGAATACACTATTAATCAATCATTTTTTTCTTATTGAGATAGATCTAATCTTTTTCAAATCAATAGTTTTTGATATTCTCTTAAAAAATCATTCTTGGTTGTATCTCAAAAAAGATCTTGGATTAACGATTATAAAGTCCATCTTATAATCCAAATAAAACTTTATTATCCTAAAAATAGGTATCAATCGCAAACCAATAAATACAACTATAACTGTAATCAAAAACCATTGTGCGCTGATATTTGGTATAGAAACAGCTAATACAAATATCAGCAAAATCATCCAAAATATAGCTGGTATCAGCACCTTCAACACAAAAAACAACTTACTTTTTCTAATATAAATCACATCTTCTTTCCCGTACAACTCTCTATTTTCTTGTATTACTCTTCTTTGAAATTTAGGATCAAAAGTAGATATTATACCCATCTGTATAAAATTTAACTAAAAAATATTACCCATAAAACGATGCACCAAAATCGGGGAACACTCTAAACAATACTTTTCATATTATATTTTTTTCTAACACCTCATAACTAGCTCAATCATAACAACCAAGACCAAAACAACAAAGAGAATCGGTGCTAAATCATCTGTTGTCTCACAATACAAAATATCATGTATTTATTTTAAATTCTTTTATACCGCATCTTGCATTAGTTCTAAGATCTTCTGATATGTATTTTTCTTCCAACTCATTACAAACACCTTCTACATCACAAATTACTACACCTCAATTTTGAATTTTTACAGTTTCTCAAGACATTCATACAACTCTCTTTATATACGGTATTGTCTTACCTTCAGGTACAAATACTATTACATCTCATCTGTTTATATTATCCAATCTTTGTGAAATTTTATCCACTATAATAAAATCACTTTCCTGAAAAGTTGGTGACATACTAGCACCCACTACAGTATAAGGATTAGCGACAAAAAATCTTATAAACAAGACTATTCACAATACAAATATCAAAAAAGATAATATATCAAATATATCTAAGAAAAAATCAATGATTCTAGTTTTTAATGTTATTTCTTCATCCATATTCTTTATAACAAATAATAAATTTAAATCACAAAACAAAAAACAAAGTATATCAAAAAACTTTTTTTCAATTCAAATAATTTACACAAACACTATCAACTTAGAACGGTACTTCCTCGTCTTCTGGATTTTCTTTTGGAACTTCTTCTACTTTTTTATCTGAATCATTATCAGACGAATCATTCCTAGCCGAATCTAAGAATATAAAATTGTCAATAATTACCTCTGTAGAGTATCTATCTCTACCCTCTGTGTCTTGCCATTTTCTAGTTCTAAGTCTTCATTCTACATAAATTCTCTTTCATTTGTTCACATACTGTCAAAGAACCTCTGCTCATTTACCATAAGCTACACATCTATGGTATTCAGCTTCTTCTACTGCATTACCATCTCTGTTTTTAAATTTTCTGTTGGTAACTATTGTAAAATTCACAACAGATGTACCACTACTTTCAATAGTTTTTACCTCCAAATCACTTGTAGCTCTTCAAATCAATTGTACCTTGTTCAAATCCATTTTCTAATAAATATTACATATTAAAATCATTGAGGAAAAGTTTTCACCTCAAATAAACTATTAACCAAAAAAAATAAAAAATCAATTGATTTTTAAACTCATTTTTTTATAAGCAAACCTACAAAGTAAACACAAAGCAAAAATCAAAGTAAACAGATATCCATTACTTTATGATTCAAAATTTTTGACTTATACGCCCAGGTGATGAAATTGGTAGACATGCTAGACTCAAAATCTGGTGGCTTCACGGCCGTGTGGGTTCAAGTCCCACCCTGGGTACCATTAAATTACACATGATTGTGTAATTTTTTTATTTAAAAAAATGATTACCACACGGCCGTATGGGTTTTCACCCCGCATCATTACGGGGCAAGAGTCCCACCCTGGGTACCAAACTAATATACTATCAAGTATATTTTTTTATAAAAAAATTCCGCATTCAATTATCAAACACGGAATATAAGTCAATCTTTACAATTGAAATTTAGACAAAAATGAAATTTTATCATGTTGAACAGATTCTAATCTAACAATCCTTGATCTCGGATAGCTATCAGAAATCAATTGTGATTTAATTTCATCAATTTCTTCTTGACTAATTTCTCTTTCAAATCCAAAAACCTCAAAAATAGGCGAATCCACTAACATTTGCAATGCATCCTTCATATCAGCAGGATATACGGCAACATCTACCCGTGGAAATTCATATTCATGACCATCACTAACAAACTTAACTTTTTTTAGAAGTTTGCCACCATGACGAGTCATTAAAGTAGTAAACAAAACTTGCTTTTCTTTCATAGTCGTAATTTTTGTTATTATTTGTGCATAAACAATAAACATTTTAATATAAATGTCAACGATATCTAATTGGTTGATAAAATTATAATTTTTTTTATACTAATAAAAATATTTAGTATAATCAAAAAATGATAAATAAAATAATTTTTATATGAGCATGATGAACATGAATGTCTTGAGTAGCGTGACTACTCTACGATTTATGATATTGAGAAAATCTAATCTGCCTAGACTCTACAGAAAGTGAACTGACAAAAAAATTGGGAAAAAAATGAATTAAAGTAATAATATGAAAAGATAAATATACACCAGAAATTACAGACCATGTGATTTATTCTGAAGCTTGCGCAAATTCAACTGAAGTATTACAAGCAAAATCATTTCATAGAAGACCTAAAGAACAAAGATTTATATGAAATTATTTCGATTTTTTGTGAGAAATTTCAAAATATTTTACTACTGTTTGAATCACTTGAACCAACGGGAAATCTACTACAACATCATTAGCACTATATGCTGCCAAAAAACATTTAAACAACTTTTGATTGTGAATTCTAGGAGCATTGGTACCGGACCTAGACTGAAACAACTATGCGATAAATGAAAATAAAAAAACAGATATAAAAAACATTTTTGATCAAATATTATATGGAAAATGATTGGACTACTCGCTGGTCAAAAAATACGTTTTTATCGTAGAAGCGTGTGAATACAAAAGACATTTTCTAAAATTAGATATAGATCGATGAATAGTCACAAATATCGAACTCGACCATACCGATTATTACAAAGATCTTGACGACTATATACTAGCTTTTCAACAATTTTCAGAAAAAGTAAAAAACAAGATATTAAGACCCCCCTTTTTAGGGGGGAATAAAGGGGGTTTATATATCAAAAAAGAAATAGTAGCTCCAATACAAACCTTCAATTTCAAATACCTCTTTTGAGAACACAACAATCAAAATTGAACATTAGTTTTTGAGCTTATCAAACAACTAAATCCCAATATTAACGAAAAAGAATTAACAAAAACTATCGAAAATTTTAAATGACTACGAAGAAGATTAGAATTACTCCAAAAAACCAAAAATTGAACATTAATTTTTTCAGATTACTGACACATGGCAAGTTCTATAAAGTTCTGTCATCAAGCACTAAAATCAAAATATCCAAATCACAAAATTACAGCAATTTTTCAACCTCACCAAGCTGCTAGAGTTATTAAATGACGAGAAGATTTTCCCAAATCTCTAAAACTTTATGATGATGTGATAATTTTTGATATATACGCAGCTAGAGAAAATTTAACAGAATTATTAAAGAGCTCACCAATAAAATGAATTGAAAATATAGACACATTGTGACAAGAATTAGCAAAAAATAGCAATGGAATATACACCAAAGATTTACAAAAAATCAAAGATAAAATAAACAATTGAAAAGACAAAGAAATAATTATAATATTTACTGCTTGAGATCTAGATTTTCATATTAGAAACATTTTGCAAAAATAACAAGCTATGATATAAAAATCTATTTGATTTTTTTTGAGAAAATATTATGTATAAAGTAATATTATTTTACTTTTGAAAATAAAAAATGAAAATAAAATTATGGATTTTATTGGCATCAATATCTTGATTGATATTTGCTGGGTGCTCTATAATACCAAACGAACAAGATACAAATGTATGACTAGCCAATCCTGCTTCAGTATATTGTGAAGAAAACGGTGGGACATTGGAAATACTAAACGATCAATGATGAAGTGTGGGTATATGTTATTTCGCAGATTGAAGTTTTTGTGAAGAACGAGATTTTTACAACTGAGACTGCCAAGCCAAAAGTGATGAAAATCAAGAAATTACAACAGGAGAAAACAATCAAAACATCACATGAAGAAATGGTGTAATAGATTTTGCATCATGTGAAGCACAATGAAATCTAATAATGGAATCATACCCAAGACAATGTCGTTCAAAAGATTGACAAATATTTATAGAACAAATCGATTCAGAAGAAAACAATTTAATTACTTGATGAAATACGGACGATAAAAATAACACTTGAAATATGGTAGCTTGCACAATGGATGCAAAACAGTGTCCAGATGGTACACGAGTAGGTAGAATCGCACCCAATTGTGATTTTGCTCCCTGCCCTGACACAGAAACAAATAAATCGACACAAAAAGATAACAAAAGTATATCTGATATATTTGAAGAACATAAGCAAAAAGATTCTTACGATGAAGAATGACTAACAGAAGATGATATAGATTTGATGGAAAAAATAATTGAAAGATTAAAATAAAAATTTTTAGCCTTATGCATCCAACACATGAAAACATTCTTTGAGATATTAAAATGATTTTTCTTCTTCTTGACTATAGTTGTAGCTTTATTTTTTTTAAGAGGAGAAATATTGTTGTCAAACAACATCTATACGATCATAAAAACCTTTATCATGCCATGATATCTAATATTTTGCGGATTGATGATAGGTTATTTGATAGCACATATATGGTCAAAAGATCAACATTCACACAAAATATACGTAAAATCATTTATCATTGGTATAATCATATGAATAATTCTTTCACTTAGTTACATGTTTATATAAAATGAAAAAATACTTATTTATTCTGATATTTCTGTCTACCATAATACTAAGTTGATGTGGTCAAAAAGAACACATCAATTTTGACTTTGAAGATTTCAACTGAAAGTTTTTTACAGAAAATACTTTTACTGAAAATACAAAAGTAAATTGAGAATCATTGTGATCTACTCTACTAAAAGATTCAATTTTAAAAATTTATACACAAAGTGAATCTACATGATACAACGACTCAATCATAATTATTAAAAAATCTAATATAAAAAATTTAGATACATTTGTATCTCAAAACAAAGAAAAAATTAAATTAGATTGATACAAAGA
>DAOTFU010000027.1:0-11814 GCA_035446765.1 Candidatus Absconditabacterales bacterium | reverse complement strand
CTATTTACTGGATATTTATTTCCTAGATACTCAACTTCAAAAGAAGTATTTGTATTGGATTCTTCTATATTATTGGCTTTTAGTATAGAAGAATTTTGTATTGAAAAGTTTATCTTTTTGTCGAAAGCCATTTCATCAAATCGTTCTCTACCTATTTTGTCGTCTGCTGGGAAACTTGCGTACTTTGTTTCTTTGAGGTTTTGTAGTACATATTTAAATAGTTTCTTTTTTGAGTTTATATATTCGTGCATAGTTTTGTGATAGTCTAAGTGGTCCTTGGTGACATTTGTGAGTATTGCATAGTCAAAAGTAATTCATTCAAATCTATACTGATCTAATCAATGTGAGGATGTCTCTAGTATTGCTATTTTGCATCATTGATTCTTGGCTTCGTTCAAAAGTGATTGTAGGTGATACACGTCTAGCGATGTCATTTTTTTGTCATTTACGATGGTTTTGTTTCATATTTTGATGCAAGCTGTACTAATCATGACAGTTTTTCATAGTAGTTCATTTAACATCTTGTGCAGCATATTTGCTGTAGTAGTTTTTCAGTTGGTACCAGTGATTCAGATAATAAAAAAATCTTTGGATGGGTTTCAGTTGATAGCGTTTGCTATCTTTCAGTTTATTTTTTTCCATCCTTGATACAAAAAACTTCATTTTAAAATATTGTATAGTTTGTTGTATCAGATAAGTTTTTTGATTAGTTTTTTCATTGTGTTGGGAAATAGTAAATCGCAAATAGGAATCTGAAAATAGTTAATTTAAGAATTATCTTTTTTATCTTTTTTTTGATCTCAGTTATTAACTCTTATAAATTCGTCTTTTCATGTCTCTGGATTTTTAGTTGTGTATCATATCAATTCTCAAAGATCTTTGGATGTTTGTTCTGTTGCCTTCTGTCTTTGTCTTCTATAAAATTCTGCTTTTGTACGTCATTCAGCTAATATATCGTTTTCGAATTGTTTGTTATCGTCAGCAATTTTAGGAAATATTTTGTTAAATCTTCAATTCATATTTGATACTAGGATGTAAATTTTTCTATTATAGGATAATAAAATGTATTTTTTTTACAATAAAAAATTTTTTGTGTAAGGGATGTTCGTAAATATTACCCACTTTACATATTATTTTAAATTTTTTATAAACCATCCTGCTATGATACTAGCTGTTTCGGTTCTCAGTATTGTGTTTCATAAAGAAATTATTTCATAATTATCTCAAAATTTTTGATAATCTTTGCTTGTAAGTCATCACTCTGGGCCGATGATTCAAATAGCGTTTCAGCGTTGAATCGATGCAACGTTGCAACGCTGATTTTTATCGAAGATGATGACCTTTCTATTTAAAATTATTTTGGATATGTCTTTGATGAATTCTATTTTTGGTAGTTCTCGTCATCGAGATTGTTCTACTGCTTCTTGTGATATTTTGTACAATCTTTCCATTTTTTTGTTATTAACATCTTTTATTACAGATCTTTCGCTTGGTCGGATGTAGATATTTTTGATTCATATCTCAGATAGTTTTTGTACGATTAGTTCCATTTTTGACCATTTGTTGCTCATAGCTATAGCGATTCAACGTTGAAACGCTTCATCGTTGCAACGTGTTTTGGTATTTAATATATTTCAAGTAATTGTAGTTTTGTCTCGATCTAGGATTTCTACTTCTAGTCTTTCATTTTTGTTTTGTACAAAAAATCTGTCTCATATTTTCATTCTAAGTACTTTTCTCATTTGGTCTAATATTTCTTTGTTGTCTATATTGATTTTATCTCAATTTTTGGTGAATTCTGTGATAAATAACTGCACTTTGTTTAATGTAAAATGTAAAATTGAAAATGTAAAATTATTTTTAAAGAATTTTTCTTGGCTTGCAATAATATTTTTTATAATTTGCAAAAAATATTTGAATATTTATATTTTTGATGTTTATATCATTATTGTAGACAATGAAGAATATATTGATGATAATAGCCAATAATTGATTTCAAGATTATGAATTTGGGATACCTTTTGATTTTTTTCATCATAAATGAGTAAAAATTACAATATGAGCTGGAAGAAAATCAGAATGTGTAGGTGTATTTTGATCAAAAACAATAGCAGACAAAGAATTGGAAAAAATATATGGATGAGATTATGATATGGTGATTTTTATTGGTGGTGGATGAGCGTATTCCCAATATTTTCATGATAAAGATTATCTTAGGATAGCAAAAGAGGCAAAGAAACTTTGAGCTATATGTATAGCACCAATGATACTCAGTGAGTCGTGAATTTTTAATGGCAAAAATGTGACAGGATGGGATCAAAATGGAGTACAAAAAAAGTTTATTCAAGATAATTGAGGTTTTTGGGTAGATAAAGATGTTGTGATTTCTGGGAATATTGTGACAGCCAATGGTCCTGATGCAGCTCAAGAGTTTGCTGAGAAATGCTTGGAAATAATGAAAAATTAATAGTGAAGATTTAAGAGCCAATGTTTTTTCTTTATATTTTTATTTGATATGTTTAAAAAAATTAGTTGGAATTGACTAGAGAGTAATTTTTGGAAAATTTGGATATATGTATTTACAAATAGAAGGGCTTATATAACTCTTTTGGGGATATATTTTTTGACATTTCCTGACAATACTGTCAAACAAATTTGATTTTATACTGCCTTGGGTTCTTTGGTATCTTTTTTGTTTGAGATACCTAGTGGTTATTTTTCTGACCGTTTTGGTTACAAAAAAACTTTGATACTTGCCAAAATATTTATGTTTTTGGCTACTTTGTGTTTTATACTTGGTCACAATGTGTTTTATTTTGCTGTAGGTTCTATCTTTATATCTCTTGGTTTTGCTTTTACTTCTGGTACTATGGCTTCATTTTTTCATGAAAATCTGGAAGAAGTGGGTAAATGAGCTTTTTTTACTAAAATATGGGGTAGAATAAAAGGTTCGGTTTCGCTTTTTAATGCTTTACTTATTATAGCGATACCGTTTTTGACAAAAATTAGTTTTGAATTGCCATTTTATGTTTGATTGTGAGTAGATATTGTTGGTTTGCTTATTGCTTTTTGTCTAGTAGAGCCCAAAAGAGAGATGAAAATAGAAAAACCCAAAAATATTGTAGCCGTAGTAAAAGAAACGAAATGAAGTAATTTTTGGCCTGTTGTAATATTTGCTGTGATATTATATTGAATCAGTAGCAGTACCCATTCTTTTAGGTGACCATATTTAGAGTCTATATGATATCCTGTTGCTTACATTTGATTTGTGATGTGACTATCTAGATTTGTTTGGTTTTTGGTATCTAGATTTGTACACAAAATAGAGGAGAGATTTACTATTAAAAAATTATTTTTTATAGAGATTTTTGTTTTTTCTGTGACTATGTTTTTTGTAGCTTTTTTAAAAAATCCATATATAGTCTGATTATTTTTGTCTTTAATGATTTGATATTATTGGTGAAGAGAGTCTTTTGTACAAAACTATATCATAAATACTTTACCAGATAAAAAATATAAGGCGACTATGTTGTCTGTTAAGGTACAGCTATCTAACTTATTAAATTTATTTTTGGTATTTTTATTGTGATATATTATGAACTATTCATATACTGTATGATTTGCTTTTTTAGCTTTGCTTTTGTTTGTTTGATTGTCTATTAGTTGGATTTTTGTAAAATGCATTAAGTAATTTTTGTTTGATAATTTTCTTTAGTTTTTTATAAGCTTAATGAGTTAATTTAAATTATTTTTTTGTTTATGTTAAATAAGAATTTTAGATATGTTTCATTGGATTTTGAGACTACAGGATTGGATGTAAAAAAAGATGAAGCAATACAGATTGGTTTGGTAGAGATTGATGTAAATGGTAAGCCCATAAAGGAGTTTAAATCTTTTGTAAAACCTCAAAAAGATATTTCAGAATTGAGAGATTTGGTGGCATATATTACTGGTATCAAAATGGACGATATCAAGGATGCTCCAAGTATTTTGGATCTAAAAGATGAAATATTGGATTTTTTTGGTGAAAATGTTGTGTTGATATGACACAATATAGAATTTGATATAGCTTTTATGCAAAAATATTTTGGAGAAGTACAATATTATAGTACTTTAGATACTTTGATTTTGGCTCAGAGTTTTGTGCATTTTGCCCCTAGTTATGCACTGGATGTCTTAGTTGAGCATTTGTTGAGTAAGGAAAAATTTAAAAATACATTTGATAAAATTCATGGTGGGGTAGCTTTTGATTCAAATGATGTACATGATGCATTGTATGATTCCAAAAATTCTTTAGCATTGTTTTTTTATTTGTTGTCTTATATGACAGAACTAGTCAAAGAATATCCTGTTTTGTCTAACTTTTTGGCTAAAAATACATGATTATACAACAAAATCTTGGATTTGCAATTAGACCGGGCTGGTAAGAAAAACAATAATATTGAATTACCAAATCTTGAAAGGCAGTTGCCAAGCAATGTTTCTATAGATACTGACTTGAAAATAAAATTGGAAGATTACCAAAACAAGGAAAGATATTTTATAGGTAATGTCGATATGAAGAAGTTGATAAGAGCTATAAGTTCTTGAAATAAAAATGTGATTTTGTCCTTTTCAAGTGTTGCAAAACTCAATATTGTAAAAAATATATTGAATGAAATTGGTATGAAAAATATTTGATTTTTTAGATGACAAACAATTATTAGTAAGTCTAAGTTTAAAAGATTTTTGAACAAAGAAGATTTTGGAGACAACGAATTGTTGTTTGTATTTAAATATATGTCTCATCTGAGAAACAACTCTTCTGTACTAGATTTAAACAACAACTTTGACTATAAAATATATCATTATATACAAGACAACAACAAAAATAAAAAATATCCGATCGTTTTGACTAGTCATGCTTGACTTTTTTCTATACTTGAAGATGTAGACCATCTATATAGACATTATGATGTGTGTTTTTTTGATACAGAGATGCGATACAAATCATATAATTCTTATCTATCTAAACCATCCGATCTTTATCTTGTTTTAAATTTGTTGGAAAACTTTTATTATAAATATACTTTGGAAAACTTAGAAGCAGCAAAAAGTGCTATAGATAGTTTTGCTAGATTCTTTGAAGTATTTATGTGAGTTTTATTTACTGAGACAAAGAAGAAGTTTGTAGATATAAGAGACAATTTTTTGACAATCAACCCAATATTGGAAAATATAGATTTTTTTGAGACAAATAGACTTATAAAAAAGTTTGATAATCACAAAAAAATATTGGAAGAAACTCTTGATCAGAAGGATTTTGAAAATTTGCGAAATAAAATTGATCATATGATAAATATTTTTGGTGGATTGATACAGGTAGACAAGAGGATGTATACACAATCTGAATTTTATTTTGTATATTCTGAGTCTAGTCAATTTACAAATTGGGATGAATTTACTGATATATTTTTGTCACACACTTTGTTTTTTTCCAATTTTGATGGATCTTACAAGAATTTGATTGAAGATGAAAAAAATCAAGAAAAATTAAAAGTATTAAAGTTGGATACTATAGGTACTATATTAAATTTTATGGAAAAAGAAAAAGACGACATATGATCGAAGACTTATTTTATAATTTCTACAGTAAAATCTGAGTCTAAGGAGATATTTGAGAGTCTTTATTCCAATGGTTTTGGTCAAAAGAGCGAGCTTTTGGTAGAAAATATTACATGATCTATGGGAAAAAATATATTTAAAGCAAAAACCAAATGATCCAAGATTATTGTAGGGGGTTATAATTTTCTGATGTGGCTTTTTGCCAACAAAGTTAATATTGACATTTGTATAGATTTTAATATAAAGTGAAAGTCTTATAAATATCTTTTAAATGACATACAACGATATGCAAAAAAAGATCTCTAAAAAGAAATTGATGTATGATATAATCAAATTTGTGGCTGCTACTGCTATATTTTATTTTGGTCTGACTTTAAATGTTTTTCATATTTGAGAAAAAACAGATATTTTTGATGAGGATTATATATTAGAGAAGATAGATAGTTCTGATCTAGAAGATGAGCTGATGGATGTTTTGTGAAAGCATGATGCAGCAAATGAGATAGAATCTGAAGTAGTGGATCAAACAGAAGATTTAGAATGAGAGAGAAATGAATATAAAATGAAATATCAGAGAATATGTGTATCTAATATGTCTATTTGTAGCAAGATACAATTTGATGATGAAGTATCATATAAAGATAAATACATGTATATTGCTAGTACAATATATTTGGTCAATCAAATCAATGATAATATAGAATTTGGTAGAGATGTGATAAAGCAACTAGACAAGGTAACAATCAAATCAGAATATGGTGGTAGAAGGTGATATGCTACGCGGGATGATATAATAATAAATTTGTGAACAGTTGGATCTTATAAAGAATTTTTTGAGTTGATGTCTCATGAGTTGTGACACATAATAGATCTGTGAGTTGTGAGATGATTTAAGAGCCAAAAAGATTCTTACTATACAGAGTTTGATAGAAAGGTGTTTTCTATAGACGATCCATCTATAGATTTTTATAAATTATCTTGGGATAGTGAGAAAATAAGAAAATCAAGTGCTAAAAAAGAGGATTTTTGTAGTGGATATGGTATGACTGATCCTTTTGAAGATTTTGCAGAATGTCACAATCTATACTTTAATCACAATGCGATATTTAGATCTTGGGCTAGGAAAAATTCTATAATGAAGAAAAAATATAATTTTTTGGCAAATCTGTATGGTGGTAAGTATTTGTTTAATGCTAGTGAAGATTTGCAAGGTCATTGATCCAATGATGAGTGGAGACCTTGGGATACTACAAGAATGTAATAATAGACCAAACATAGAAAATTAAAAATGAAAAAATGTAATTTTGTCAAGTTTTAACCTCGATTTATTGGGGTTTTTTTAGTGTTTTTTTTATATTTTGAATATAATTGTATTGTAGTTTAAATTTGTTTAAATTGATGAAGAAAATATCAAAAAAAATAATATATATAATCTTGTCAGTTTTGCTTTTGCAAAATGTGTTTTATCCTATTGTATATGCGGCGTGATCAGATTCTTCTGATAGCAGCTGTGTGGTATGTGGTATGCATTCTATAGAATTTCAAGTTTATGTAAATTTTCAAGTAGAAATGTTGCAATTACTTAGAAATGCAGTCAAAGAAAAGGAAGAAAATATTGAAAATAAAAGATTTGGCTTGTTTTCAGCAGGAGTTTTGGAGATGCCATTTCTCCAAAGAATATGGCAAGCTTGGAAAAGTATGTTTAAAAAAGAGGCGGAAGAGCTTCAATATGCCGCTAAGTCTGCTGCGATGTCTGCTATATTGGCATGATCTATAGTGGGTGAATTGGTGACCAAAGATTCTTTTGGTTGATTTAAAATTTTGTTTAAAAATAAACCATTTGTAAGAGATCGAAAGACTTTGCAAGATATAGACAATAGTATACATGATGCTATGTGGGATATAGGTACTAAATGATTACGAAACAAAAAAATATCAAATGATATATATAAGCAATTGTGAGATTTAGAACAAAAATACAATAGAGACAACAACAATGAGTATGCGCTTTTTTCTCAGTTTGTGTATTCTGCAGATAGCAAATATAAAGACGTAATACAGTCTATGTTGAGTTTAAATGCACTTATGAAAACTTTTGTTTCTAAAAATAATGATAAATTGTCTAAAGATGTATCAAATGGTAATATGAAGTTTAGATTTAATTATGATTTGATGCAGCTGATGCGTGATAATTATGAATGTGCTAGATGATTTAGCAAATGTAATGAAATGTTTTCAGAATTTGCAAATAATACAAAAGTTTGGTCTCAATTGAAAAATTGATTTAGTGAATCTTGGGATATAATAGAAGAAGCAAATAAAAATCTTGCTGATGCGATGCAATCTTTTGGGTCTAGTGCAAAAGATACCTTTTCCAAGAAGGTGCAAGATGAAACTTGACTAACCAAAAAACAACAAGATTTGCTTAGAACTGTTTATGGTATTGATTCAACAAAATTGTCTAGAGAACAATGAATTGGTTTAGAATCTTTGTTTCATAAAGAAAATTGGAAAACTGTGGTAAAAGATATGGACTTAGATCCTCTTGATTATTTTGGAGCTCAAGAAAAAGAGGCAAGAAAAGAAAAAAGAGAGCTTAGGGAGCAAGAAAAACAGGACGAAAAGTATTTAGCTGAATTGTCACAGGAAAATAAAGACAAGATTGAAAAAGAAATTAGTGAAAAAAATTTAAAAATTGATAATGATAAGAAATATCAAGATTTAGATATTTATATGAGAAATACTATGGACTCTGTATTGGCTGAATTAGATCAGGATAAGTCTGTTTTTATGATATATAGTAATGTAAGTGTTTTAAGACACTTTAGAGAGATAGGCGAATATATACATGATATATTGGAAAATAGTATAGGTAGGAAAGACAGTAAATGATTGGTTAAGTATCTTTGAGATGCTTGTGAGTATCAGTGTTCAAATAATGGTAGTACAAATTGTTATGCACCATAGTGGAAAAGGTTTAAACACCGCTTTGCGGGTCAAGAGTTTATAAGGTTTAAAATATGATGAAAAATTTATTTAAGATAGTAGTGACAGTATGATTGATTAGCTTGTTTGCTGGATCAGTTTTTGCGGTCAATAGTTCTATTGATAGGATGATGGATGAAATGTCTATTTGATTGATAGATAATCCAGAAGATAGAAGCATACAAAATTTGATAAATAATTTTTGTGTGAAAGTCTGAGATAGTAAGTGAATTTATGATGATAAATATTTTGATGCCAATCAATCTGTGTTTTTGTCTGTATTGTGTAAAAATGTGTGATATACCCAACAATACAATATTTACAATAACTTTATGTTGAAAACTGGCTTTAATCAATTTGGAATATCAGAATATAATGCTGATACAAGATTGGATAATTGTAACTATTCTACTACCAATATGAATGCTTGTGATTTATCCAAACATTTGCCAAAGATTTTTGATCAGATTGCAAATGACTATTTTAACATAAAACAGGCTGATCTTTACGGTGTAGATAGTGTGTCACAAGGTGTAAAAAATGAAGATTTGGCTAATAATTTTTCCAAACATTATTTTGTATGATTGGAGATGTGTGATCCTGATGATGATTATTATGACCAGACTTGTAGGGATTTAAAAAATTATATGCAATGAGCAAAAAAATTACTTAAAAAAACTAAGGTAATAAATTTTGAAGAACTTAGCAATTTACAAGATATAGATTGTATAAATGATTTTGATCAAAACATATTATATTGTGGTTTAATTGGAGATGAATTGAAACCTGATCAGTCTTTTTTGAATGTGATATATAATGAATATATGTGGTATCGTTTGTTTGTAGCATATTATTCTTTTAATATTAAGGATAGCATATACTTTGCAGATCCTTTTTATACTTCTAGTACTGAGAGGATAGATTCAAACAACGAGAGGTTTTTGTCTTTTGAGCAAAAGATAATAAGTACAAGATGAGCTATATCTATTGCTATAAGATCTTTGTCAGAAATATCTAGTTCCTTTCCTTTGCATATTGGCTTTTTGATGTATCAAGAAGATGCAAATATGTTTATGAAAGAATTGGCAAAAATATATGCACCTATCAGGACTTTATATGATAAGCTAAGAAATGTACAGATTGCAGAATAGATATAAAAATATATTTGTAGCTTTGTTTAACGTACTTTTTGTATTGTTCTGTTTTTTTGGTAGTTCTTTTGCTTTTGAGGTGCCTTTGTGAGATATGCTAGATAGATTTTATGAAAATGCAGAGAGAAACTTAGAAACTAATTCGCTCAATGGTAAGGCTATAGTAGAAGATATATATGATAAATCTTTGTCTGTGGTCCAAAACAATCAAGTATTGCCAATGATGGATGCTATGGATAAGACAGTTTCTTATATAAATCAAGAAAAAGCCTGTCAGATAGATAAATTGGATGTGATAAATGTTTTGTATTTTTCTAGCGATAGTCTGAGAAAAAATATAAAGACTAACTTAAATGATTTTGAAAAGCCTAGCAGATCTGATATGTGAGCTAGCTGTAATAAGATAAATATATGTGTGTATGATCCAGTATGATGAGTTTTGAAAAATAGTGTAACGCTCAACCAAGAGTGTCAGAGGTATGTAAAATGAATATATTTAGACTTTTTTGTGAATGAGTATTATATGTACTCTGTAGATGAATGAAACAAATGATCTAATTTGTTTTACAATTTGTCTCTGGATGATAGTAGTTATGATATACTCAATGATGTATACGTATTGTCAAAGATATTGTTTCAGGATGTGGAGAAGCCACAAGAGATATATTTTTATAAAATGCCTGATGTAAATTATAATTCTATATATCAGCCTCCTGAAATATCTATGGATATAGATTGGTTTTCACCTTACAACAATTTTACTGCATCTTGATCAGGTCAAGATTTGGTAGATACTTGAACACAATCAGAGGATTTGATGCAAGAGTCTAATATGTCATGAGATGAAAATTTGGATGAAATATCTGATCCAGAGATACAAGATTTTGTAGAATCAATAAATAGTAATACGTATTCTAATCCTGATTCGGTTGTTTTTGGTAATCAGTGTGTAGAAGCCAATGAATTTTTGTGATTTAGTGGGACTATTGAGTCAGTTGATACATGAAATAGTTTATCTCCAGAAGAATATTTGGATACTATAATATCTGATGTGGCTGAGCTGTCTTGTAACAAGGATGGTCAATGTCAGGTCTGGGAGAGTTCAGATTGTAGTGATTGTATAAATTCTTCTAGTGGAAGTACTGATATTGAAGAGATAGAACAGCTTTTGAATCAGGCAGAACAAAATCAGGATGATATAGACCCAAATGATCCAGTGCTTTGATGTTTCCAAAAATGTCAGCATGTGACATGTAATCCTACCAATTGCGAAAAATTAACTTGTTATGCAAAATGTGCGTGTAAGACATATGAAAGTCCTGTATTTGATCCTTCTACTTTTCCTGGTTTAACTAGCGCTTTTAAATTAAAATTTTGTATAGTGCCTGTGATGGAAAACAATATTGTAGATGATAAAATAGTTTACAATATTGCTTCAGTATTTACTGAAATATACAATGTTTTGCAAAATCTGAGAAATAGTGGTCAGATGGCTGTAAATGTAAAGACTAAGGAGTTTTTGGATTCTAGTCTAAAGAAAAATAATTTTGCTGATCAATTGTCTTTTAGTATCAATAGCACCAAAAAACCAGTATTTTCGCAGGAGTCTGAACTTACTCAGACTGAGGAACAAATAGAGTTTAATACATCTTTAATGAAAAATATATTGTGATTTGGGAAAGATTTAAATCTGGAAACAGAACAAAATAAATATGTGGTCATGGATGATCCGTGTTCTTATGGTGATGAATGATCGGTCAAATCCGATTGTCAGCAAAAAAGATCTTCTGCTGTAGAAATGATCCCTGATTTAGAAGAAGGATTAAAGAATGCTAAAGTAGTGCTTTTGGATGCAGAATTTGAGAAATTTTTGAGTATGAATGTAGATTTTTGGTATCAGGTATCAAGTATGTTTGAGCAGTTTGAGGATACTGCTAAGAATTTGAATAATAAAAGATAGAGCTTTAGCAGTCCGACGCGGAGCTATTTCGTCTCAACGTCTGGACTTGGTCTGACGTCCCGACTATCCGTTGAAATTTAATTTTGTCGGGATGTTACAGACAAGTCCTGTTAT
>DAOTFU010000026.1:0-12614 GCA_035446765.1 Candidatus Absconditabacterales bacterium | reverse complement strand
ATATATTTTGTGCCAGAAAGTCATAAAGAAGGCCTGTGTAATACCTATTATGTACGATGCCAATAGTGTTGTTATAATTCCGATAGTCCACAAGAGTCGCTCATTATTTTCATTTATTATGTTTAGAGTGATCAACAAATACATTATAAGCAGTGGTACACCAACTACTATTATTATTTTGAAGTAGAAGATAAAAAGAACTAAACATTTTGTTATCACTCATTTGAATGTGATTCATAGATTTGTAGTTGTTATTCACATACTTTTTTTAATTGCTTCAAAAACTCACAATCACTCTTCTACTATCAAAAATTTTGCATATTGCCAAAATATGCTAGCAAACAAAACAGCAATTCACCAAACTATTATCAGTCATATTACAAATCCACTGTTTAATACATTCAATGTAACAAGTCTCAGTAACGTGATTATATAAGTGTATGGTCAAAATGAAAATGCTAGTGCATTTAATTCAAACATGGTAAAAAAATCGTTTGTTCACTTACCTATAGCTTTTGATATGCTCTCGTCTTTGTTGTTGAGAAAGTGTATTGTCGCTGATATTCACATAGGGTATAAAAATACATACCCAATAGCTATAAAGATTATTAACACAATAATAAGCCATACTATGTGATTTGAAGTGATTGTGTCTAAAAAATATTGAAAAACTGTAAATATGGACATTCATTTCCCAAATCTGTATATCAAGATGTTGTTTATATTGTATGCTAACAATAGTAGTATTGAAACTGAGCGGCATATAGACACCCAAAATGTCAATCTAATTAATTTGGGTTTTTGCACTAGGAATGCCTTTGTTTCTCTGAGGAATTGTTTTATCATTTATATTTTCTACATAAAAATTCTATGATAAGAATATATCTTTTCGTTCTTTATTCAAGAATTTTTTCATTTGAAATAAAAAGGCCAATTTGTATTATATTTTTGTATTTTCTTTATTTTTTAAGTTATTGATATGTTGAGATTCTTAAGAAGGTGGTTGATTATATTAATATTTTTGACTATTGTGTTTTTGGTCTATCGTTATATAAATCCAGAATGAGCTAGTAAATTGGTAGATAGAATTAAATCAATACCTGAAAGGTTTGCTAATTTGACTGAATCTTGAGCAAATCAAGATATGGAAAATACTGGTGATACTATTGTGATAATAGAAGATCAAAACAATACTTGAGAAGTAGTTGTAAATACTTGAGATGAAGATTTGACTTGGTTGGAAGAATTGAATCAAGAGATAGAATCTATATTAAGCAAGGATAATGATGAAAATTTTGATGAAGAAGAGAAAGATACAACAATAGATTTGACAGATTGTGTTAGTTATTTTGATTGATGTAATACTTGTATGGTAGTTAGTGGAGAAATTAGTGGATGTACAAGAATGTATTGTGAAACTAATGAAGAAGCAAAATGTTTAAAGTATATTTGAGATGATATAAATGAAGAGGAAATAATTGAAGAAGACGGCGACAATCAAGATGAAGAAATTAATTCATGACAATCAGATCAGCAATGATTAGATAGTGCCGATTATCAAGATATTAAGGATGTTTTTTGAAATTTAGTGGAGTAAACTCAGCTAGTGGCTAATAGCCTATACCTAATAGCACATAAATTTATGTACTATTAGCTATCAGATATAAGCTAAAAATTTTTATTGCATAAAAGTTTTTGAATGTCTTTGACTTTAAAACAATATATAGATAAAATTGAAAATTGAGAATTGAGAATTGACAGTGTGGTAGCAGAGTATTTGGATAAAGTAGAAAATAATGTTGGTAAAAATGAAAATGCTTTTGTCAGAATACATAGAGATTATGTGAAGAACAATTTGGATAAAATCAAAAACTCTCCGCTTAAATGAGCTCCAATTGGTTTAAAAGATAATATCATGACTAAATGATATATTTCTAGTTGTGGATCAAAAATGTTGGAAAAATATGTAGCTCCATATTCTGCTACATGTTTTACAAATTTAGAAAAAAATTGATGACTTTTGCTATGAAAGACAAATATGGATGAATTCGCAATGTGAAGTAGTACAGAAACCTCTTATTTTGGTCCTACATACAATTGTTTTGGTACAAATAGAGTTCCTGGTGGATCTAGTGGAGGATCTGCAGTGGCTGTTGCTACAGATATGTGTTTGGCTGCATTGGGAACTGATACAGGGTGAAGCGTTCGTCAACCTGCAGCTTTTTGTGGTGTAGTTTGATTGAAGCCAACTTATGGTAGAGTAAGTAGATATGGTGTACAATCTATGGCTAGTAGCTTGGATCAGGTCTGAACTTTGACAAAAACTGTCGAAGATGCAGAAATATTATTAAAAGCTATTATGTGATTTGACAAAAAAGATAGTCAGTCAGATCGTAAAGCAGATGAGATAATTAAGTCAAATAAAAAAATAAACGAATATAAAATAGCTTTGCCAAAACAAGTATTATGAGAAGGTTTAGATCCAAAAATTAAAGAAAGAATATTGGATGTAGTATCAAAATTACGTGATAATTGAGTGCAAATAGATGAGGTAGACTTACCAGTATTGGATTATGGTATATCTATTTATTATACTTTGATGCCAGCTGAAGTTAGCACAAATCTTGCTAGATTTGATGGTATAAGATTTGGTTTGCAAGAGAACACATTGGATCATACAAATATACATGAATATTATCAAAAAATTAGATCTGATTGATTTGGCGAAGAAGCTAAAAGGAGAATATTGCTTGGTACCTTTTCTTTGAGTAGTGCTAACTATGAGTGATATTATCTTAGAGCTATCAAAGTAAGACAAAAAATGATACAAGATATGCAAAAAATATTTGAAAAATATGACTTAATATTATCTCCAACAGCTCCAGAAGTTGCTTGGAAGATTTGAGAAAAAATAAATGATCCGTTAAAAATGTATTTGGCAGATATGTATACAGTACCAGCTAATTTGGCTTGATTGCCAGCTATTTCTGTACCAGTTGGGACAGTGGAGGACGATGGAGATGATATGCCAGTATGACTTCACTTGATGGCAAATAAGTGGAAAGAAGATGATTTGTTTGTAGTTGGTGGAGAAGTTGAGAAAATGGTTTAGATTTTATAAAAAGTATCTATTATATGTTTGATGATAAAACAGTAGAAGAAATAAAGTATTATGTATACGCTCTTAAAGATCCAAGAAATTGAAAAATATTTTATATTGGAAAATGAAAAGACAATAGAGTATTTCAACATGTTAAAGACGCTTTAGAAACAAATGATGTAAGTGATAAACTAGATACTATAAGAGATATAGTAAATTCGGGAGAAACTGTAGAATATTTTTTAATAAGACATGGATTGTCAGAAGAAATAGCTTTTGAAGTAGAAGCAGCACTTATTGATTTGTTAAATAATGAGAGAGATATTAAATTTAATATAACAAATGTTGTTCAAGGATCTCATACTTATGATAGATGAGTAATAAGTATTAATGAAGCTATTGCATTATATGGAGGAAGAAAAATAGAAATAACAGATCCTGTTATGTTGATAAATATAAATAAACTTTTTAAAAGAAATATGTCTAAAGATGAACTTTATCAAGCTACAAGGCAAAGTTGGAAAGTATGAGAGAAAAGAAATAAAATAAAATACGTATTAGTACATTATAAGTGAATAGTTAGAGAAATATATGAAGTAGAAGGTTGGTATAGTGTTGTTAATGAAACATGACAAAAGAGATGGGCATTTAATGGAAATATAGCTAATGATGATGTAAGAGATAAGTATTTGTATGGATTGGTAAGACAATATTTTTCTAAGTGAGCAGCTTATCCTATAAGATATTTAAATATATAAAATTAGATAAATTTATTTAATAAATAATATAATAATGAATGAAGAAAATATAAGACTTAATACAAATTGAGATGAGATTTTTGAAAATATATCTGCTATTGGAATAGGATCGTGATGATTAACAATAATAGATGAATTAAAATTAAATCAAAAAAAATCTAATTGAGGTGAATTAGAACACATTTTACATCTTGATTATGAATCAAATCTAGAAGACATAATAAAATGAAAAGATTTAAATAATACAGATATAATATATGCTATATGAGACTTAAGAGAAAAAGAATTTAAAAATAAATTTGATAGTATAGTTGATAAACTAAAAGAGTATAATATTTTAGTAATATGAATAGTGATAGACCCAAATAAAGATGAAGAAAATAAATTACCATTAAATTGAACAGTTTTAAGAATACCTGTATGATCAGAAGAAGTTATTTATAAATCAATATATTGAATATCAAACATACTTTTAAGGGTATCGGATATACATGTAACATTAGAAGACATAATAATGTTTTTCCAAAATACAAAAGATATAGCTATTTGATTTGGAAATGCTGATGATAAAAATAAATATATTACATGATCAGAAAAAGCTATGGAAGACTTTTCAAAATATTATAAACTTACAGAATATAAAAAAATATTGTTAAATTATACTACTTGTGACACCTTTGGCGACAAAGAAAATAAGATACTTCATGGTATACAAAAATCAGCTAATTTTATAGAAAAATTATTGTCAGATGATATAACATTTATGCAAACAATGTCTTACAATAATTCATACAAAGATAATATTGATGTTATGATATTATGAGTAAAGTAATCTTATTTATTTTAAATATCTAATATATGAATATCCACTCTTTCTACTTCCACTGATTATGATGATCTATAAACACAGGGAAAGCAGTATCATTTAAAGAAAAATTTAACACAGTTCCAATTTCTTGGGATAGGAATTATGATGACGCATTTCGTTATTATAAAGATAATTTTTCAAATTTATCTGACGTTGTTTTAATATCTAGTTCTGCGTGAGTATTGCCAATTATCAATATCTGCTTACATTTTCCAGAGAAAATAAAAAAAGTAGTATTATTGAATCCAGGTACTTCTATGATGAACATAAACACCATACCATCCAGCATACCTGTAAAAATATACTCATGAACAAATGATTATGGTAGAAATGTATATTTACAATGAGACAAACCTGAAAATCATATTGAAATAATTTCAATTCCATGAAATCATGAGTTTAAAGGTAGAGAGGATATGATTAATAAGATTGTTTTAGAAGAATTAAAATAGTTTATCTAATTAATGGAATTTCTAATCAATTTTCGATTATTGTTTTTTCATCGATTCAGTCAAAAATAGTTCACAAAAGTATAGTAGCATAACTACCAGTTGGAAGAGAGAACGATATGACAAGGTCTTGTTTGAACTTGTTTTTTTTGTTTGCTTCTCGAGAATATTTTAGATTTTTTGGAGTTGTTCGTAGTGGTCTTCTAAATCCATATATTTTATATTTCTTAGCTATTTTTATTCCTAAATTTTCGTAGTCAGTTTTTTCCAATAATTCTATATCTCTAAAATAAGATTTTGAATCTAATGGAGGAGTTAGCATATTGAATCCAAGCATTGGTCATGTTGGAGTTCGTTCTTCATTATTTTTCAATTCTATAGCTTCTCAACTAATATAGTATGGTTGTAAAAAGTTTTTTGATTCAAAATCTTCTTTGCATTTTTTGTAGTTAAATATTATCACTTTTCATTCGCTATAAATTCACACTTTTGTACCAAAGGAGTTATTTTTGTTTACCATAATATCTCATCATAAAAATATTTGTCATTTTTGTCGTCTTTTGATAGCATATTCATTAAAATGCATACTAGCATATGCCTGTAGTTTAAACCTAATTTCAAATTGATCGTTTATACTCATATCCTGAGATTCGAAGATTTCCTTTGCACGATAAAAATTTCTATATCATTTCCCAAATCTTTGTTTTCCAAAGCAGTTTGGGAATCAATTTATTTGTATTTTTTTTATATTATTCTCTATTTGTGCTTGGATTTCTTCTGTAATATTTCATTTGGCTATTAATCTTATTTTGAAATAATTACCAGCGTTTTTTCATACAGCTAGTGGTTCTTTGTGTCGAGTAGTGGTCAATATTTTTGTCTTTTCTCACAATACTGATAAAAATTTTTCTTCTCATCAAATTCTATTTAAAACTCTTTTGTAGATTGTTATTCGTTGTTCTGTGATTCAGTTTTTGTCTTTTAGTCATGCTATTCATAATTCCTTTCTTTCTAGTTTCAGTCCATAGCATAGGTGTTCTACTATGTCCATTGTATTAATTCATGTTTTTTTAAAATTTACAAAGAATACATCACCTTTTCATGATGGTTTAAATCATAATTCTTCTTTTACTATAAAATCTTGGGGTTTTGATTTGAATTGAAATAACATTATTTATTTCTTTGGTAAACTACAAAATCTAATTCTTCATGAGTTTCTCTAGATATTTCTTTGAAGTCTTTTTCAAACTCTGGGAAAAAGGTGTCTCCATCATGTTCTTTTTTTATCTCGGTAAGATAGATCTTGTCTGCCAATGGAAGGAACTGATTGTATATACTAGCTCATCATATTACAAATATTTCTTGATTGTCATCTTCTGCTTTTAATGTGTCTATTAATTCTGGTATTGAATGAAAAATTTCTAATCATTTTATATCTAATTGTTGTCTGCTCAGTACTATGTTTCTTCTGTTGGGTAGTGGTCTTCATATAGAATAATACGTGTTGAGTCACATTATGATTGGGTGTCCGCTTGTAGTTTTTCTAAAGTATTTTAGATCTTCTGGATAATTCCAAGGAAGTTGATTGTCTTTTCATATTGTTCTATTTTTTGCCATTCAGGCTATTAGGGAAATTATCATAAGAGTGAATAGTGAAAAGTTAAAAGTTAAGGTTGTTTTTTATACTTTATATGTTTGATGCTATGTTCGTAGGGGCGGTTATTAACCGCCTTTTTATATTTACGGGAAGATACTATCTTCCCCTACGAGTATAGGATTATATTATTCAATATTTAAATTTTATTTCTCATTGATCTTGTCCATCTTTTTTGATGAAAAATGTTCATGTCTGGTTTAGATTCATTTTTTTTAGATTGTATTTTCATATCTGTGTCCTTCTAAGTTCTGTCAGTATTCATCCAAGTCAAAGTTCCTTTCATAGTCGATATCAAATAGATCTGATATATGTTCATGATCACACATTTAGTTCTAATTTTATGCTTGGAAATTGATAGTCCAATATTTTATATCGATGTGTTTTCATGGTTTTGTTTTCTATGATTTGCTCTCATTTCCTGGCTAATTCGTAGAGTTTTTTACCATCTTTTTTTTTGGCGCTGAAAGGCGTAAGAGGTAAGGAATATTCTGGGATAATTTTGTCTATTTGTTGTTTGATTTGTTCTATTTTGGGAGATCTTAATTGTTTTTGATCAAGTTCTTCAAAATATTCTCGATAATCCATATCTCGAGTATCAGATTTTTTGGAAAAATCTATTGTAGCGATGTATGTTTTATCTAATCAGGTTAATTCATGGAGTTTTTTTGTATCCCTATCTGTTCATATCAACAATAATCCTGTAGCCATAGGGTCTAGTGTTCAGCTATGACCTATTTTTTTTTCTCATAATTCTCTTTTGAGTGCGCGTATTACATCAAAACTGCTTATTCATTTTGGTTTGTCTACAGCTATCAGCATACAGTTAAAAGTTAGAAAGTTAAAAGTTATAATGTCATGGTTTTTTATTCTTGAAAAATTTATACTAAAACTTATAATTCTTTCAACTAAATTAGTTTTTTTATTTTAATTTAACAAAATGGACCGGTCCACGATTTTGATATTTGTAATTTTATTTCTTTTGTCTGCTTTCTTTTCTGGTAGTGAAACAGCTTTTATGTCTATACCAGAGCACAAAATAGAAGCATTTTTAAAGCAAAAAAAATTTGGAGCTAGAGAACTTAAAAAACTTAGATCCAATAATGATAGGTTGTTGATTACTATACTTATAGGAAATAATTTAATTAATGTATTTACAGCCTCATTGGCTACAAGTATAGCTATACAAATTTCCAATACTTTGTGATCAGCTCAGAGTATGGCTATATGAATATCTACATGAGTAATTACATTGTTGCTTTTGCTTTTTGGAGAAATTTTTCCAAAAACATTGGCCACTCGTTATGCTGATAAGATATCTTTATCTGTATCCAAAATATACATTATATTACAAATAATACTTTATCCTGTAGTTGTATCTGTGGATTTCGTTATGAAATTATTGCAAAAGAAGTCCAGCGTATCTACTGTGACTGATGAAGAAGTGGAGGCGTTTATAGATTTGGGTAAAAATAGTTGAGTATTTGAAAAATGAGAATATGAGAAGATAAAAAATATGTTGGATTTCTATGAGATAACCTGTGAAGAAATTATGACACCTAGAATCAAAATTGATGCTTTGGATACAAAAATAAGTGTAGATGAGGCTATAGAAAAAATGTTTAAATTTTCTCATTCTCGTATATTAGTTTATAATGATGATATAGATCATATTGAGTGGGTTGTCACGTTAAAAGAATTGCTTCTTGTAAGAAATAAATGAATGGGAAGTGAAACTTTGGATAAATTATCTTTGAGCCCTGTGATAAAAGTGCCATTGACAAAACCGATACATTCCTTGTTGGATATATTTAAAAAACAACGTAAGCATGTAGCTATAGTTATAGATGAATATGGTGGTGTTGCATGATTAGTTTCTTTAGAAGATGTTGTAGAAGAGGTTTTTGGTGAAATACAAGATGAAACTGATAGGGAAATAGATCCAATTAGGCCTGATAATAATTGAGGATACTTATTTCAATCTGAGGTAAGGGTAGACGAGATGTTGGCTAAATTTTGATTGGAATTTGAGAACGTATGATTGGATGAAAAAGAATTTTGATGAGAAACTTTGTGATATTTTGTCACAAGTTGTCTACAGAGATTTCCAAAGAAATGAGATGAGATTGAGATAAAAATTGATCATGAGGATATAGATATAAAATGAAATTTATTTTTGAAAATCGAGAGTGTGGAGAAAAATATTATTTGAGATATTAAGGTATGAATATATAGTAGATAAGTATAATGATTATTGATTGTAAATTATTTTAGAATATTTATTGTTTTCTTATAAAATTTTAATTTTTAATTTTTGTGATGGTAAAAGTAGAGACATCAAAAGTGAAAAAATGAATGGTTTTGAAAGTAGATGGCAAACTATTTAAAGTAATAGATATGTGACACACACATATGGGTAGATGAGGTGCTACAGACACATTTAAAGTAAAAGATATCGTATCAGGAAAGACAAATGTATTTACTTATAATGCTGGTACAGTTTTAGAACAAGCTGAAGTGCAGACCAATATGGCTGTATTTTTGTATGAAGCTGGATGAACTTATACATTTATGGAAAATGATACGGGTGAAATGTATGAAATGGAAAAAGATAAAATAGATGATGTGGTTGATTATCTTAAAGAGAATTTGGATGTATATATGATGATGTATGAATGAGAAGTATTATGAGTTATATTGCCAGCTACAATTACCTATGAGATAAGATCTACAGTACCTGGTGTAAAATGAAATAGAGCTCAGTCTGGTACTAAGCCAGCCACAATAGAAACGTGATTAGAAATACAAGTACCATTACATAAAAATGAATGAGATATAGTTACTGTTAATACTTTAACAGGTGAAGCTAGTTAATTAATTGATAATTATTTGTATATATAAAAAAATAGCGATTATTCGCTATTTTTTGCTTTTCGTCTTTCTAGTATTAACATTGCGCTCACTGTATCTTCTGCTACATTTTTTTTAAAATTTGAAACTATTTCTCATGATTGTACACTGGTGTAATCTTCTTCTACTGTATATATTTCTATCTTTTGAGTATCTATAATGTATTCTAGACTTTTGATGAAATCTTGTATTTTTTCTTGGATATCTTTTTGTCTTTTTGGTCGTCACAATATTATTTTTCTAATATTGTGTCTTTGTATGATATCTGAAATATTGAAATATATCATTTTGTCGTTTAAAAGATATCAAAGAGGAAATGATATATCTTGATCTATAGGACTGTAAGCTAGTCAGATATATTTACTTCATCGATCTATTCATAGTACGTTTTTGGGTTTTATTGTCATTGTTTTCACATTATTGGTTGAATAAAATATTTGGGTTCTATCATTTTTTCTGGTTTTATTTCTAGTTTTTCAATGGCTGTTGAAAGTTCTTTATTGTTTGTTTTTATAATAATTTTTTCGTTTTTTGTGTATATATCTATGTTATCTTTTTCAAAGTATCATTTTTCATATACTAGATCAAAAAACAAACTTTTATTGTAGTCAATTTCATTTTTTTTGACTGTCTCATAATTTCATTTGTCGAAATCATACAGCCAAACGTTCTTTTTTTGTCCGATATATATTATTCATTTACTACTTAATTCATTATTTTTTACAAAATATTTGAACAAATCAATCTTTGTGATTGAATAGATATTTATTTTTCAGTTTTCTAGAGAATTTAATAGATTTAATGCTAGAGTTCCAACCCTGAGATTGGTAAATCATCCAGGTCAATTTAATACAAATACCTTTTTGAAATTATATTTTCTGTAAAGTTTTGTCAGTGTGGGTCAGATTATATCTTCTATATTGTTGCGATCTAAGTTAATCTTTTCATCTTCTATTTGTATGTATATTTGGTCTGTAGATATGTTTAGGAAAAGCATTTTTCAGTGAATAATGAAAAGTTAAAAGTGAAAAGTTGTGGTATTTTTTTATGTTTATGTTTTGTGTTGTAGTGGCGATTAGTAATCGCCCTTACAAATGTATATGTTTATAATCTGATGTTTACTGTGTGAATAGTTTTTGTAAATCTTTGTCTTTTATGTTTGATATTTTTCGCATAGGATCAAAAGTAATTTCTATTTCAACAATATAGTCTGGAAATTTTTCATTGATAGCATTTTTACATAGTTGTTGTAGCATCTCTCCCATTGGACATGATGGAGTAGTATATGTCATTATCAAATCAATTATTTTTGTTTTCTTGTTTATTTTTGTATCATAAATTAGTCCCAATGTATAGAGGTCTATCATTGGGAATTCAGGATCATATACTGTTTTTAGGCATTCTATTATTTGTTGGATTTCTTTATTTTTCATTTTGATTTTCTAGTAACAATATATGTATTAGTATAAATCATGCCAATAGTATTATTCATCGTATTTTGTTTCGATTTCATAATACCAAAAGCAACACATTTATAATAATATATATACCAAATAATAATGATAATTTATAGCTATCTTTGATGATACGTTCTTCATCTTTGGTTTTACGAAAAAGTTTTTGTCATCATAGAAACAGAAAAAAACTAATTCATCGTATGGCTATAAATATTCAGATGAATCATAGGCTTATTCATATGGCTGGGTCTTCGTAAATATTGATTGATGTATATGTAATTAGTAGTATTATTATACCCAGTATAATTTTTGTAATTGATGCTATATGATAGAAACGTAAATTCATAACAATAAGATTGTTGTTAGATTTTTAAAAATTAGTTTTTTTGTTGATACGTAAATATTATTCTAGTTCAATATTGATTTCTTCTTCCTCTTCTTCTGAAATATCTTTAATTTCTTCTGTTTCTGTTTTTTGATCTAAAGATGGTGTAAAGAATCCGTTACTTCCATTTTCATACATTTTGTAATATATTTTTTCTCGTATTCATAGTCACAAAGGAATTATAGCAAATCATATAATAGGTGGTATTAATATCATTAGGTATAGTTTTTGTTGTGTACCTCATATGCTTGCTGCTTTTCGCATAATACTGTAGATCAATATAGATATGGAGAGTCATAAAGTAGTACCTATGATTGATGATCCAGAATAATTTGGATTTGCTACAACCTCCATTTGGTTTGTAGATAAGAATGTAGATAATATGATATGAAATCATAATATTATAAACAATGTATTTATGTCGCTATTAAATATGAGATATATTGGAGCGAATATTACAAATAATATTCAGTTTGTAAGTAACAATAATCACATTGTTTTGGATGTGTTGTAGTATCTATTTCCAAAAAATAGACTATATACTCCTGCTACTCATAAATTTCAGACAAATGAACTAATAAATCATATTAGTAGTAATAATAGCGGTAGCATAGGATTAGATTGTACAAATTCTCATGTTTGTCACATAGATTCTGTAAATACACTGCCTATAAAAGACAATATGATAAATAGTAAAGCAGATATAATTGCTCATATTAGCAGTCCACTAAAAAATTTCCCCGTAAGTTCTCGTCATGTAGATTGACTTGGTTCTATTGTAAATTTTTTGTTCATTTTGATGTATTGTTTGGTAATAAAATTTTTTATTTACAGTTTAGTTGTGATATATTTGATGAAAAATTGTCACGTTCTTTTTTGTCATCAGATGCAAAAGATACTATGTATCATGTGTTATTTTTTACAAAAAAGTTTTGTGAGAAAAAGATTGTGTTTAAATTTTGCTCTAATTCTAAGTTTAGAGTGTTTCATAAAAGTCTTATATCTCCACATTTTATTTTAAATTCTTTTTGCT
>DAOTFU010000025.1:0-12902 GCA_035446765.1 Candidatus Absconditabacterales bacterium | reverse complement strand
AAGAAACAGCCAATCATACATCAATCTTGTCTTGTATAAGTCTTTTTATTCAGACAACAATTCATACTGTCGATATTGTTACATGCCTCTTAGACAGAGAAAATCTACTTCTCTCCAAAATAATCTCTATAGATTTTTTCAAATTTTCATAATTTAAGAGTGGTTCTCACATTCACATAAATACCACATTTCTCACTGCCCACAAAGTTCAATCTTCTTTTTTACCAAATTTATTTTTTATATAATTGTTTACATAAAGTATCTGTGAAATTATTTCTTGCCAAGTTAGGTTTCTAGTAAATCACATTTTTCCTGTCACACAAAATTTACATCACATAGGACATCCTATCTGACTAGAAAGACACAAAGTGATTCTATTTAATTTTCATTCTTCACGCTTGCTCCAGTGGTACATTAGTACTGCTTCTATTACAAACCTATCCTCTGTCTTAAAAGAAAATTTTGTAGTTTTTGCGCCTACCCCGTCTTTAACAGGGTCTTCAAAAATTTTATCTATTTTCAAATTTATTACTTCAAATTTTTCACCCAAATCTTTTCTAAGATCTTTTGACAATGTAGTCATATCACCCAAATCAATATTTTGATTTTTAAATAATTCGTAAAATATTTGTTTTACTTTAAAATCTTGCAATTTATTTTCTTTTGCAAATTCCATAAGTCTATCTTGATCAAAAATTACGCTTTTGCCCAAAACAAAATATAAAAAAATAAAGAACAAAGCCTTTATATTATTTTACTGCAATATTTCAATTTATTATAAAAGACAAATTATATCAATCATCACTTTTCTATCTTTTTAATCAAATCTTCATCCATCTTGTTTTCTTTTTGTTCTATTTTTTGAGTTTTCTCTTCATTTTTAAACTCTTTAATCAAAATCTCAGTCTTATCATATCTTTGATAGTCTTCTTGATATTTTTTGGTAGTATCAAAAAATTTATTTCTAAATATCTTTGCTACATACTGCAGCATATTCATCTCTGATATCTTGAAAAAAGCTATTAAGATAAAAATAATCAATATTGGTATAGCAAACACTACTCAAGCAGCTTTTGATCAAGTTTTAGATACAGAGTTAAACACAACCAAAGCTAAACCAATACCCAAAGCTACCAAAAATAATTGTATAACAGATAAAGATATCGGTCACAAACTTAATGTCATACCGGCTAATATTCATTTTTTGATACTTTTTGGAAATACAACCTTCATATAAATAGTTATAATCTATATTAAACAAAATAATTATAAACAAAAAAAAAGAATTTGCAAGTTTCTATATATCATCTAAGTCACTTCTTATTTTAGTTTTAAACTCACTTACAGTCACTATAGTTGCCAATCAATGTAACAATATCCAATACGGTGTATATTCTACAAATAATTGAAAATATTCATTATTGGCAAAAAAGTCTATATTGTATACCAAATCATTGTAATTAAATACATCTGTACCCAAAAATACTATTTCCAAAGTCAATATCATACTAATGACAGTCAATGGAACCAAAAATATATACATAGATTTTTGCAAAATTTGGTCTCCTGGTATATCAATATTTATTTTTGATTTATGGTACAATAAAAACAACAACATAGCATACACAATAAATACTATTGTAGACTTAGCATTGGTCAAAAAATTCATAAAACCTTCGCCATTCACCGTCCCTATAGCTATATCAATAGACATTGAAAATGCTAAAGCCACCAATCACAAAATATAATTTCATATAATCACTTTTATCATCTTTTCTAAGCCTATAGCAAAAGACAATATCACCAATAAAGATAAAACTCAAACTAGTATATAAAGTATTATACTATCTGTCATCCAAAAATAATCATAAATAAATTGAAATAATCATTTCAATAACTAATATAATTTTAATCTATCCATTTTCAATTTTAAAAACTCCAAAAAAAATGAAAAAAATAAAAGCCTTTACTATGCTAGAAATACTTATAATCACAATAATTGTGGGTATATGACTAGTCACTATGATGCTCATAACACAAAAAGTAAGAATTTCGATCAATGAAACAAAGCAAAATATGATAGCCAATCAACTAGCTATAGAATGAATTGAAAAAATATATCAAATTAGAAATACAAATATACTGAGACATCAAGATTATCTTGGTCCATGTCGACTAGCAGAAGATTCATTTATTTGATGTGATGGTAATAGTACAACACGACTTACTGAACTAAGCTATATCATAAGTACAGATTGATCATTGAGCTGAACAAGTGAGATATTGGACATCTGAGACTGAATAAGTACTTGAGAACAAATATTCAATCTCTGTCTAGAAAACTGAGTACGAATATCTTGTCCATGATCTTGAAATCAGACAAAATATGGAAAGTTTTATAGATCCATAGAGTGAAAAGGGTTATACCTAAAAGATACCAACACTACAGGTGGACAAAAAATCTATTGTAATAGCTGAGCATCAGAAAGCTGCCACAATGACGATGCAAAAGAATATCGCTTTTGTAGTAAGGTAGAATACATTTCTACAAAAACATGATCTGTAGAACTTTGTTGAGTTCTGACAAATTTCTTTGACTAAATCTTTTCAAAAATAAAAACTCCTCTTCAATCTTTTATTATATTTTCTTTTAGCTTAAAATTATGTTCTTTAAAGAAGTTTATCAATCAATCTTTATCATATGTATAAATTTGTTGTAATTCTATCCTCTCCTGAGGTAAAATAGTAATCTTATCAGACCTGATCTTTATATTAGTCTTTTTATTCAAAACAAAACTAAATTGAAATTTTAACGCATTTAAAGCTTTTTCTTTGTGTGTAGTTAAAACCATCTTTCAATTTTCAAAAGGTATTCACAAATTTTTTAAAGGATGAAAATAAAGATTAATCTGCTCTTTTGTTTTCAACCAATTATGATAATATTCACATGCTACCATATCATCTTTAGCGGATGTTCATTTCCTCAAACGCACATCAACCCATATTTCTTCTCATTTATGCAATAAATTATATAGTATATCTATGATTTTTGTATGATTCTTATTCCCAAAAGTGTTACTAAAAAACACAAAAATTCTCTTATCATAATCTTTTGTAAATTGATCTAACTCTCTTCTAAATTCATTTGTAAATATGTCTGCACATATAAAAGATTGTTTTATGTTTGTTATTTTGCTTAGATTCTTAATCGACATATCAAGCATATCCTTAGAAGAATCAACTCATATATAATCTAGATTATATTTACTCTCAATTTCTAAAAATAAATCCTTCTCCATTGAAGAATTACCACAACCCAGACTAATAAAACATATTTTTTTATGTTTTCATTCGTTCTTTTTCCAAAGCTTAACAAGATCTTTAGAATTAATGTCATTTTTTATATATATTGTATCTGCATCTTTGTTTTCATAATACAAATCAGCTCATTCTCACAAATACAAAAACTTTTGCTCTAAATCCCTATTTAACAAAGAATCAGCAAGCTGATCATTTAACTCTCAATCAGACATAAGATTATAAATTTCAGACATTTAATCTATTTGTTAATATTAAAATATGTATCTTGTATAGATACTTTAGCATTATGCTTATAAAATCAACCCTTTTTATATACAAAAGTACATAAAAAACTATCATCCAATCATCGCTCTATAGACAACACATCAACATTTTCATCAAAATTCTTAGTCTCTACCAACTTTTTATACATTTCTATATCTTCAATTTTCCATATAACATTTTGAGTATTTTTATACACAACATTAAAGGTCTCTTTATCAAAATTATTAAACAATTTTGAATATAAAAATCACTTTAATTCATCAAAATCTGATATTTTATACTTTTTTAGATAATCATCAAAATTCTTTTGAGCTACGTCTATCTTTATATTACCATAATCACAATTTAATATCTCTTTTAATGGTATGTAAAGAGCTTGAGTTTCAAATCACATCCTAATTTGTTTTTTTTCTTTAAGTCAATCAAGAGTTTTTAAATTATGCTCTCTATCAAATATCTTTAATACAAAACATCTTATATCCTTCATACCACCATACAGAAGCTTATCCACCTTATCATCAAAAATATTGTCTTTTTTTTGATAATAATAAAATACATTGTCTGTCACAGAATCAACCAAAAATCAAACTTCATCTCAAAATTCTTTGTATATTGTTTCCATAGAAACTTTTTCTGGTGAATCCTCCACTGTATCATGAAGTATTGCTGCCAATATCAAATCTAAGTCATCACACCTTTGCGCAACCATTATAGCAACCCTCAAAGGATGCAAAATAAAAGGCTTACCAGAATATTTTCTAAATTGTCATTCATGAGCAATCTTTGCAATATCTACAGCTTTTTGAATTATAAAAAGATTTTTATCAAAATCTTTATAATTTTGTTTTAATTCTTTTAAATATTTCTTTATTAGATTATCTATTTTGGACATAAACAATTACAAAAAAAATAATTAAAAGAATTATATATACAAAAACAAAAAAATCAAATTAAATTTGAAAAAAAAATAACTTTTCATATACAATAAAATATAATAAATAGTATTTTACTTGATAAAAACAAAAATTGGATATAAATAAATTAGAAAATTTTTTGAACTACAAAATAGATTTGGATATAAAACCACAAACACTAGTAGAAGAGATCATAAAAAAAGCAAAAAAATATCTACCAGATGATTGTGAATACGAGATCCAAAAAGCTTTTAATTTTGCCAAAAAAGCTCACAAAAAAGAAAAAAGACTTTCATGAGAGCCATATATTATACATCCAATAAAATCTACCCTCATATTGATGGACTTAAAGCCAGATATACAATCTATACAAACATGTCTATTGCATGATGTAATAGAAGACACTAAAATTACTAAACAAGAAATTGAAAAAAAATTTTGATTGGAAATATCAAATCTATGTGAATGATTAGTAAAGGTTTCCAAAATAAAATATAAATGAGAAGATAGACAGCTAGAAACTATAAAAAAAACATTTTTAGCAATGGCCAAAGATTTGAGAGTAATATTCATAAAACTAGCTGATCGCATACACAACATGCAAACATTAAACTTTCATCCAGAATTACAAAAAAGAAAAACTATTGCTGAGGAGACTATGAAAATATATGTGCCAATTGCAAAAAGATTATGATTATACCAATACCAAGTAACCCTTGAAAATGCATGTTTTAAAACACTCAAGCCAAAAGAATATAATCAAATCACAAAATATTTAAAAAACAACTTTTCTATATCAGACAAATATATCAAAAGATGAATCAAATTGATGTCAAAACTATTACAAAAAGAATGAATAGAAGATTTTAAGGTAAAATGAAGAATGAAAAGTCCATACAGGATACGAGAAAAAATGGAATATAAATATCAAACAAAAGATATTAGAAATATTATGGATTTATTGGCCTTTAGAATTATCACAAACAACGTTGGAGACTGTTATAACACACTGTGAATCATACACAAACATTATACTCCATTGATCAAAAAAATTAAAGATTATATAGCTGTACCAAAATTTAATGGATACAAAAGTATACATACCACAATACTTGGTATGTTTAGATTTCCAGCTGAAATACAGATCAGAACACAAGAAATGGATGAAATAGCAGAATACTGAGTAGCAGCTCACTATGCATATAGTGACCCAGATAGCAACAAAAAAGTAAACCAAAAACAAGCAGAACGAATGCAAAAATTGCAAAAATTGGTAAACGCATACACAGAAAGTGAGTCTAAAGAAAATTTTAAAGATAAGTTAGATATAGAACTTTTAAACAAAGAAATATTTATCTATACTCCAAAGTGAGATATAATAGAAATGCCAAAAGGTAGCACAGTACTAGATTTTGCCTTTCAAATACATACAGACATATGACTTAGATTTAAAAGTGCTACTGTCAATTGAAACATAGTACCAATATCACACATACCAAACACATGAGACATAATAGAGATAAAAACATTTAGATATAAATACACAGCAAACAAACATCGAGTGTCAATACTAAGGACACCAAGTGCAAAAAACAGACTAATAAAATTCACAAAAATGGAACAAAAAAATGAATCTATAGAAAAATCTACAGAAAATTTAAACAACAAATTAAAATCTTTAAGCCTACCTACACTAAAATCCAAAGAAGATAAAATTAGTAATCTATATAGCAAAAAGAAATTAGAAGATAAGTTACTAAACGCTCTAGATGACAAGTGAATATACAACAATATAATTAAAAATACATATCCAGATACATACAAACAAAAAATAGATAAAATCAAAATCAAAGACAAGAAAAATGAAAAAAAACAAACAAATATAATAATAGATGAAGATAAAATATTAAATTATGAATTATGCCCAGAGTGCAGTCCAAAATTTGGCCAAAAAATAATTGCAAAAACTTGAAAAGACGGTATTAAAATACACAATATGTGATGTAGAGCTATCAAAACAATAGCACCAAAAAAATTTTTGGAAGCACATCGACAATGAGCAGAAATAAACAGATATACAATCACTTCGATCATAAGTTGTGACCAAAAAATGGATCTAATAAATTTATTAGAAATATTTACAAAATTTAATATAGAAGTAAATAATTTTTCTGTAAAAAATGATGAAAAAAATAATAAAAAAATAATAAAAATCAAACGAGATGTAAACAATCCATGACAAATATGAATGATATACGAATATACAAAAAAATTCTGAAACAAAATGAAAGTAATAAAAAGATTTATCGAATAAAAACAAAAAAAATGATTGTAGACAAGATCTCATGACTTGAAAGCATATACACATGACTCATCATAATATGAATATTTTTGTGGATAATCAGTATTTTGCGAGTATCCAAGGACATATCTGCCAGGACAAACAACAATTTATTACAAATAGTTTGTATATTGATAGTTACAATATTTACACCAATAATATGACTACCGCTATATCATATCATCAAACCAATTGGATACAAAAAAGACAAAATACCACGAAGAGAAGCTTGTATAAACAACATGATTAAGTGTCAAAACTGTCAGACACTAAATCCTAAAGAGTATAAATGTTGTATAAGTTGTGGGAATAAACTCACAACAGTTTGCAAACAATGCCAAGAAAACTATCCTCATTATTATCATTATTGTCCAAAATGTGGTGCACCAAATATAAATATTAACTAAAACAAAAAATGTTTTTACTGATTGTAATAATAATACTAATAAGTTCTGCATGAATACTGTGAAGTATATATGTTTGATATTTTTCCTTTTTACAAAACTACGCCGATGGAGAAAATTATCATAGCACAAACTATGCAGCGATTTCTTCAATTGAAAGGGGCTTGCTCAGTACCAAGTATAAAAATCCATGATACATATGAAGTTGAGGATTTATTCAATCCGAAAGTCGATGACCACAAAGTGATATCATTACTTGAAACTTTTGAAATATAAACAACACAAGCAATTGACTTTATCGAGACACAAATTCTAGGACTCAAACAATTAGCTGAGATATCACATATGACAAAATTTTGTGAATCATTCTAATGCCAGACATATCTACAAACCCATACACTTGAGACAACACCTATGAAACTAGCTTTTTTGATGATAGTGAATATATATCATGAATTATATATCTAGCAGATTGACATGAAAGCTTATCGCCCAATACAGGAAAAAACGTAAATCGAAAATTAGATATATCTACATCGGATGAATATATAATCGCATCTCCAGAAGGCGAATGAAATCAAATCAACAACAACAAAATCAACAATCACAACACAATATATTTTTTCAAAGATACAACAGACCTATTCAACTCAGGAGCTACTACATGATCAGGATTTGTTTCTTCATGAACTTCTCATACATCAGGAACAAATATATGAACCATAATAAGTAGCTGATATTGAGAAAATCTAAATATTTATATTACTTGAAATCTAATAGATATATCAAACAATTTCATCTGAAAACTAAAATACTACTTTGAATCCAATACATGATTTGCTGATGTATACTACAATATCACATGATCAGCAATTATATGAAATTATAAAAAAGAACTGTTTATACAAAAGCCTACATCAAACATAAAAAATCCAAATCGACAAAGTTTTATATTCCCATATTATGAATAAATGAACAAAGATCTAAAAAACATCATAATACTATGACTAGTCTCTGTAATAATTAGTTCAATAGCCCTTTACAGTTTTAGAGATATAAAATTTAAAAACACAAAAAAACTACAAGAAAATACTATAGAAGAAATACAACAAGAATACGAAGCATTGTTGGATGACCCAAATGATATTTTCCAAGAAGAAATAAACCAAAAAACTACTTGAGAATTAAATATTATGTTGCCATGATTTTTTATGAATCAGAAATTTGACAATATATCACAAAACCTATCGTGACAAGATATATTCACAAAATTTCACACCACAACAAATCTATCTACTTACAAAAATATCATCAACTCATGACTAAATGATTATGATATATATTTGTTACCAAGCATACGAATAAACAAATTAGATCTAGCAAACATAAACATATGAGAAAATCCAAAACCATATTTCCACCAAATATTTCAAAACATAATAAATATACAAAACAACAAATTTATACCATACTCTATTGATCCGCTCATCACGCTCAAAAAAGAATGAATCAATATATGAAATAGTTGGGAAAGCTTATTTTCTTATACCACACTACGAAAGCAAAACAAACCGTATTCTATGCCCACAATATGGTGAATATGAAAAAATGATCTTAGACTGATAGAAAGATGATCATGACCATTTCAATGATATGAAATATTGTTAGATCAACATATAAGACAAATCCAAGAAAACAAAAATCTAAAAGAATTAAAAAATATGATAAACACAAAAACTATAAACTTAGACTACAAATATAACTTCGCAAACTTTAAAAAACTATATGAGACAATACAAAAAAGAGACAATAACTGTCAAGATTTTCCAGCAATATGTCTCATGTCTTACAATTTCTGAGATCTTAAATTTGGATTGTTGTCAGACTTAAATATATTACAAAAGCACTTCTCATGAAATCAAAATAATTTTTATATAGACAATTTTTACAACGTACAAAGTAGTTATCCAACAATCTGACGAGTATTTGTAGTACCACAAAACAATGAAAACATATATCTAGCAAATCAATTTTTCAAAGAATATTTGTCACAAGCTATACAAAACAATACTTGATTGCGAAACAACACTTTGTCGGCAGTAAACAATATTTATGATTTACAAAAAAATCAAAAAATATATCAAAAAATCATTCCAAATGAAAATAATTTTACACTAATTCAAAGAGGTCTTGATTATAAAATCAATGAAAATACTTTAGAAATGTTAAGATGAAATTATAATCCCGAAATATACATAAACTGATCTAAATAATTTCCCAACAAATAAAATTTATTTTAATAGACTATTCAAAAAATGGATAGTCTCAAATTTTTTATTACTTATTATCAATCAACTTTCAATCATCCAATTCAATTATATCGTCGGCAAATTGTAAGATATTTTTATCATGTTCTATCATAAGTATAGTATCTCATGTATCCAAAAATTTTTGCAAAACTTTCATAAGTTTTTCTATATCTTGTGGATGTAAACCCACGGTCGGTTCATCCAAAAAATAAACAGTATGTCATCTATAATCTTTCAGTAGATGTTTTACCAATTTTAGTCTCTGACTCTCTCCTCATGACAAGGTATGTGCAGGTTGTCACATTCTAAGATAACCAAGACCTATATCACACATAAGCTGTAATTCTTCATGGATATTATCAATTTCAGAAAAGTACTCCAAAGCGTCTTTTACGTACATCTCCAATATTTCTGCTATATTTTTTCATTTTCGTTTTATATCTAAAATCTCAGACTTATATCTATGTCATTTACAAAGATCACAGGGTACATAAGTATCAGGCAAAAATTGTAATTCTACTTTTTTATAACCATATCCATTACAAGCAGGACATGCTCATTTATTTGAGTTAAAACTAAAATAAGAAGGAGAAAATCAAAGATACTTAGCTTGAGTAGTACCAGCAAACAAATTTCTAATCTTATCAAAAGTACCTATAAAAGTAGCTGGACAACTCCTAGGAGTTTTACCAATACTACTTTGGTCTACATATATAGTATTTTTTATCTCCTGATATCATTCTATAGTATCTACAGCCAGATCTTTGTAAAATTCTTGCAAAGCTAAATTTTCATAATGTTCATAAGTCTCTTTTTGTATCACTGGAGCAGAAATTATTTCTTCCCAGCTCATTCACTTTTTTAACAATTGAAGTCTGATAAAACTTTGTACAAATTTTTGTTTATCATTCAAAAATTTATATAAAGTAGTATACATCAAAGTAGTTTTACCAGCACCACTTGGACCAGTAATCACAGTGAATCAGCCAAGCCTTACATTGATATCCAGATCTTGCAAATTATATTTATTTGCTTTTCTGATTTTTACAAATTTATTTCATTTAGAATGACTAAAATCTGCTTCAACCTTTTTCTTTCAAATAATGTACTGAGATGTCAAAGATCAACATTTTAAAAAGTCTTCATAGGTACCATTAAATATTTTTTTACCACCAAAATCTCAAGCACCAGGTCATATCTCTACTACCCAATCAGCAGATTTTATAAAATCTTCATTATGCTCTACTACTATCACAGTATTTCACATTTTTTGCAATTGACGTATCGCAACTATAGCTTTTTCTATCTCTCTTTGACTAAGTCATATAGTTGGCTCATCCAATACATAGATAATTCATGTCAATTTATTTCCAAGCTGTTTAGCAAGTCTAAGTCTTTGTACTTCACCACCAGACAAAGTATCTATGGTCCTACTCAAATCTATATAACCCAAACCAAGATCTTGTATTGTCTTTAGTCTATCTACCAATGGTCTAGTAATCCTAGATACCAACAAATCTGATTTTTTAGATTTTTCTTGATACAATACAAAAAACTCAACCAATTCACTCAATGTCATTTTTTGCAATTCGGCAATATTATATTTTTTTCTTCATGCTTTCACAAAAACATTTAGACTTTCAATCCTAAGTTTACGACCATCACATACAGGACATTTTTTCATCTCCAACATAGCTTGAAAATCTACAGTCAATATTCCTTTTATATACTGCTCTTTAAGTATTTCCTGTATACCCTGATATTTCAAACTAGTATATTTTCATCAAGTATTTACTCTAATTAGTTCTTCATCTCAATTGATTACTACATGTTGAAACCATTCTGGCAAATCTTTCCAAGCTTTATCTATATCTATAGAATATTTTTCAGCCAATTTTTTTAATATAGTTTGACCAAAACTACTATCTCTCCAAGGAAGTATAGCTTTATGATAAGGACTGTATTGATCTATCACTTTGTCTAAATCTACTTGCAAAACTTCACCTATACCATGACATTCTGGACAAGCTCATTCTTGTCTATTGGGAGAAAAATGCTGAGGTGTAAACTCAGGATATTGTATATTACAATCTGCACAATACATCTTATCTGTAAACCAACTTACATCAATATCACCTTCTCAATCCACATACACACCAAACTTCTCCGTTTCACCAAGTATCTTAATCACATCTTCTTTTACCCTATCAAGTTTATCTGATTGCACAGTGATACGATCATAGATACCATAGACTTTAACTGGAAAATAATCTTTTGGTACACTAGGTTCTTCAAGATAAAAATACTCTACAGGATCTTTTTTTTCACCAAAAATCAAATATCTAGTAAATCAATTTCATTTTTCTACTTTATTCCTATTTTTTTTTACAAATTTAATTAATTCGTCAGATGTCTTAAAATCAGAAACTTCCTTCAGAAGAAAAATCTTCTTTTTGAGATAGTTCTTTTTGATATCATTCATTATATTTTCTATAGAATTTGGCTTTATCTCTTTACCACAACTATAACAATAACTATCACCAAGTTTGGCAAACAACAGCCTCATATAATCATCTATCTCAGTCAAGGTACCTACCGTACTTCTACTATTTCAAGCTTTTTTATTTTGTTCAATAGCAATTGCTGGAGACAATCCCACACAATGATCTATCTCTGGTCTTGTTCACAAATTAAAAAATTGTCTAAGATAACTAGACAAAGATTCTATATAACGAAATTGTCACTCTTTATATATCGTATCAAATGCCAATGAAGATTTACCACTACCAGACACTCAAGTCACTACTATTACTTTGTTTTTTGGCAAAGATATGTCTATGTCTTTTAAGTTGTGTGTTTTCACTCATTCAAAAACTATTTCATTTTGATATTCACTCAAATCAATTTTATCCTTTTTCACCATTAAATTTTTTGAAAAACTAAATACAATATTACCATTATACAATAATGAAACATTGAAACGTTTTAGCTTTGAAACATTTTGTTAGTATTCATTGTCCAACTCTCGCTCCAAAGCTTTTATAAATTGTGGAAAGATCCCATATCTTGTTGCACCTGAAAAATCTACGCCATAACCATCAAAGAGATAATTTTCATTGTTTGGCAATATTACATCACCAGACTTATTCCCACCATTGTAAAGCGCTGCAAAATTTGATATTCAAGTTAGGTCAAAGCCAGTATAAGATAAATATCATGTTAACTCACCATCATATCTATCAAACTTTGATTTTGTAAATTCCATAAAATCCTCCACTGTATCTACAAATTGTGCTTGTGTTATTTCTCATGTACCATAATCTTCATTTACTATTTGAAAAGGTCCATC
>DAOTFU010000024.1:0-14683 GCA_035446765.1 Candidatus Absconditabacterales bacterium | reverse complement strand
TTGTGAATATAGTGGTAGACTATTTAGAATAACATGACCAGAATTAGAATTTTATCGTAAAAATTGATATCCTATACCACACAAGCATCCTGATATTAGACATATAGAAAGACTTAATAAGAGACCATGAAGATCTCTGTGATTAAGAAATTGTGATAAGTGTAATAAGGAGATCATTAGTGTGTATTCTAAAAGTTCTAGCTTTAAGATTTTTTGTGAGGAGTGTTATAATAAAGAAATTTATTAATCATATTATTATAAATGTATAAAAAAACTTACGAATTTATTTCAAAACAAACAAACGACCCAATATTAGAACGAAGAAAATGTAAAATTTCTTGAGAGGATTTTGCTATATTTCAGTCTGATATAGATTTTTACGATAAAATCTCACCCACATTCAATGGAAAAAAATATCAAATTCCAAGACCAACACTTTGTCCAGAGGAGAGGATGAGAAGAAGATTATTATTTAAAAATGAAAGAGCTCTTTTTCGCAATAAATGCGATTTAACTGAAAAATCAATCATAAGCACTCATGCACCAGATAGTGGTTTTAAGGTTTACAATGTAAAATCTTGGCGAAGTGATGATCGAGATGCAATAGATTATCAACGTGAATATGATTTATGACGTTCATTTTTTGACCAATACAAAGATTTATATTTTGATGTTCCTCAGATAGCAATGATGAATGATCATGCAATAAAAAGCGAAAATATTGAATATTGTCAAAACGTAGCTTATTCAAAAAATTGCTATCTTACAACAGTTGCACGAAAATTAGAACATACTTATTATAGTAGTAATATGGCATGATGAAATTGGCTCATAGACTGTTTTTTCACCATGGAATCTGAAAATTGTTATGAATGTTGTGATAGTAATCATCTTTATTGATGTTTTTGGTTACAATACTCATATGATTGTCAGAGTTGTTGGTTTGGATATGATCTATCCGGATGTCAAGATTGTATAGCTTGTGTAAATCTGCGTAACAAAAAATATTGTATTTTCAACAAGCAATATACTCAGCAAGAATATGAAACACAGAAAGATAATTTATTGAAACATCTAAATAAAGATCCAGAAAAAATCAAAAAAAAGTTTTATGATTTTGTAGCTACTCAAGTACATAGAGCTACTTACAATACAAACGCCACCAACACTTATAGCTCCAATCTATACAATGCAGAAAATGCTATTATGTGTTACAATGTACAAAACATTAAAGATTCAAAATACTGTGTTTTTTGAGATACTATGGAAGATGCTATGGATCTTACAGTTGGATGAGAATTAAATCTTTGTTATGAATGAAATGTACCAGATCACTCATACAAAGCTTGTTTTACTGTTTTTTGTCGATCTTGTACAAATATATATTATTCTGAGATGTGTCATAATTGCCAGGATTGTTTTGCTTGTGTATGACTTCGCAACAAACAATATTGTATCTTAAATAAACAATACACCAAAGAAGAATATGGACAAAAAGTAGCAGAGATAGTAGAAAAAATGCAAAGTGATTGAGAGCGAGGAGAGTTTTTTCCAAGTGACTTAGCACCATATCCTTACAACATCTCTACAGTTATGGATTATTTTCCTCTAAATAAAAAAGAAGCCACTGAGAAATGATATAAGCGACGTGAAAAAATAGAAGAAATTAATGTGCCAGAAGATATTACACTGATTGAAGCAAAGGATTTGTGATATTCTTCTTCAGATATTTCTGATGAAATATTGCAAAAGGGAGTAGTATGCCAAGAATCTGGCAGACCTTTTAGGATATTAAAACCAGAACTTGATTTCTATAAAAAATGGAATATACCATTTCCACACAAACATCCAGACATTAGATTTGAAGAAAGGCTGCAAAGAATGCCACCAAAAGAATTAAATATACGCAAGTGTGACAAAACTCAAAAAGAAGTGTTGTCGGTTTATTGACAGGACGTTAGCTTTTCTGTTTATTCACAAGAAGCCTACAAACAAGAATTTTATTCTTAAGTAAAGTTATGCAAAAAAATGTTTACGAATACATTTCCAAGAAAACAAACGATCCCATAGTCGAGCGAAGAAAATGTCATTGGACTGGTGAAGATTTTGCTATTTTTCAATCTGAAGTTGAAATGTTGGACAAACTTAGTCCTGTAATAAATTGAAAAAAATATTTACTGCCAATACCAGATCTATCTCCCAAAGCAAGACAGATAAATAGGTTAATTTTTCGCAATGAAAGAAAGTTTTATAAAGCAAAGACTGTTGAATGAAATCTAGAAATATCAACAATAGCCCCTGAAATGGGACTTAAAATATCAGGATTTAAGAATTACTTTGAGTGAAATAATAAAATATATTCATTAAATTATTCATGAGATATCAAAAAGGACTTAATTAATTTACGAAAAAATTCAATTTTTCCATCTAAATTAATATCAAACATGGATAATTCTGATTATTGCAATCAGGAAACTGATGACAAAAACTGCTATCTAAATGCATGATGACATTTTAATGAAAATAGTCTCTACAACACCTATTCATTGTCTTGAAAGCGAAATCTAGATAGTTACTGGTCTATAAATTCAGAAAATATTTACCAATCTTACAATATCTTTACTTCTAATAAGGTATTCTTTTCATCTCGTATTGAGAATTCACATAATGTATGGTTTTCTCAAGACATAATCTGATCAAACAATATTTTGTTGAGTGCATCAATTAGCAACTTAAGTTATGTTTATAAAAATAAGACTTATTCCAAACAAGAATGGGAAGAAATCTTTGAAAAATATCAAGAAAAAATGAAAACTTATTCATGATTGCAAGAAATTAAAGATGAATATAGAGATTTTCTAAAAAATCAAAAAATTAAAAATCTAGATAACAAAAAAAATGAAAATTGTATATGAAATGAAATATCAAATAGTCAAAATTGTTTTATATGTAACTCAACAGAAGATAGTCAAGATGTATATTACTCAAATATTGTTGCCTATCTAAAAGATAGTATGGATATTGAAAGTGCTTGATGGTCACAAAAAATATATCAATGTGCTAGCTGTATGAGATTAAACAATATGGTTTGATGTACACATGTGCTAGATTCTATGTCAAATGGATATTATTCAGCTTTTTTGCAAAATTGAGACAATGTTTTTGCATCATTGTGATTAAATCACAAAAAATATACTATTTTAAATCAAGAATATTCTAAAGAAGATTATTATAGTGTTGTAAATGATGTTATATCAGATATGAAAAAGCAATGATTGCGATGACGTTTTCTTATGCCAGAATTGTCTCCTTTTCCATACAATGATACTGTTGCTATGGATTATTTTCCTGTTACAGAAAATCAATTAGAAATATTAAATCCAGATGATTTTATCTCAGATGCTATTTTAGATCTTTGATGAGAGGAAAAAATAAAAATCAAACGAAGAACAAGAGATTCTGAAATAAATATACCCGAATGATTAGTGCAACTTGAGGCAGAAAAAATATCAGATTCTATAGAAAACATAGATGACTCTATATTGCAAAAAATTATAATTTGTTCTAAATCAAAAAGACCGTTTAGAGTCATAAAGCCAGAATTAGATTTTTATAGAAGATATAAAATAGCCTTACCTCATACACATCCAGATATAAGACACATAGATAAAATAAAACAAAGACCATCAAGAGATCTTACATTATATAATTGTTCTAAGTGCAACAAAGAAGTTTTATCGGTAGGAGAAAATAAAAATATATCTTGTGAAGATTGCTATCAAACCGAGATATACTGATAATTAGATAGTCCCGTAGGATTGTGGTGATTACAATAAAGAAATTTATTAAATAATAAAAATTACCAATGGAAAAAATAATAGAGACAAAGAAATGTAAAAACTGTGGAATAAATTTCGATATTACAGACAAAGATATTAAATTTTATAATAAAATATCTCTAGTTTTTGCTTGAAAGAAATTTCAAATTCCCAGTCCTACTCATTGTCCTAAATGCAGGCAACAAAGAAGACTAACTCGAAGAAATGAAAGAAAATTATATAGTAGAAAATGTGATATTACCAAAAAGACAATAATATCAATGTATTCACAAGACAAAAATTATATTGTATGTGATGATAAAATTTGGCGAACAGATCAAATAGATCCTATGGATTATTGATTAGATTTTGATTTTTCCAAAAGTTTTTTTGAACAATTTGATCAACTGATGCATAAAATACCTTTACCATCATTACATCAAATGCAAAATGAGAATTGCATATTAAATCAATGTTGATATACCAAAAATAGCTATATGTCTTTTAATACAGATTACTCTGAAGAGTGTTATTATTGTACCAATGTAGTATATTCCAAAAAATGTATTGATTCTTTTCATGTAGATAATACAGAAATATGTGCATATAGTTTGGATGTCAAAAAATCTTACAAAGTATTTTATTCTGAAAATATCAAAAATTCAAATAATATATATTTTTCAAATGACTTGGAAAATTGTTCAGATTGTTTTGCTTGTACTGGTCTGAGAAATCAAAAATATTGTTTTTTCAATAAACAACTAAATAAACAACAATATGAAGAAGAATTTAAAAAATATAATTTATGAAGCAAAAAATGCTTAGAAAAAATCAAAAATAAAGTAAAAGAGTTTTTTGTAAAACAACCAAAATTAGCAATCAATATAGAAAATTCTGAAAATTGTAAATGAAATTATATTTATGATTCCAAAAATGCTATCAATTGTTTTGATTGTTTCGATTCAGAAGATATTAAGTATTGTGATACAGTTAGTGAACTCAAATCATCTATGGATTTTAATATATGATGATACAATTGTGAGATGTGTCTAGATACAGTATCATCTGGAGATAGAAACTACAATTTGTTATTTTGTGCCAACATACGAGGTAATTCTCAAAATTTATTATACTGCAATATCTGAGCAAACAATAAAAACTGTTTTGGATGTGTATGATTAATGAACAAGGAATATTGTATTTTAAATAAACAATATACAAAGGAAGAATACAACAATATTCTACCCAAAATTATTAAACATATGATTAAGACAGGAGAACGATGAGAGTTTTTACCAACAGCTATTTCACCTTTTGCATACAACGAAACAGATGCACATGTAATTTATCCAATGAACCAAAAAGAAACATTAAATAAATGATATCAATATAAAGAGAAGGACGATGATATCTCTATTCCTATAGATCTTTCTATTCTAAACTCTGATGATATAAAAGACAATATTAAAGATATCGATAATTCTATATTAGATAAAGCAATTCTTTGTGAAGTTACAGGTAGACCCTTTAGAATTATTAAACAAGAATTAGATTTTTATCGTAAATATAGTTTACCAGTACCCACTAAACATCCAGATACTCGCCATATAGAGAGAATATCTCTTAGAAATCCAAGGAAATTATTTGATAGAAAATGTAACAAATGTTGAATAGAAATTAAAACTACATATTCACCAGATAGACCAGAAAAAGTTTATTGCGAAACCTGCTATAATAAGGAAGTTTATTGATAATATAGTTTTAAAGTAAAACATATCAGCAAATCAAGATGCAGGTTGAGTCCTCGGGATTCCGGGATGAAGATTGCTATCAAACCGAAATATATTGATAAGTAGATAGTCCCGCAGAATTGCGGTGGCTATATAAAAGAAATTTATTAATAAAAGATATTTCAGTCTGGAGTATTTAAAGTTTACAACAAAAATATTTATACTAAGTACATTTTTCCCTAATTTTTCTTGTCTTTTTTCAATTGAAATATTTGCATAAATCGCTAATTATAAGTATAATTATAATAGATTAAAAATCTATTGTTGGTTTTAAGGTTTGTAAACTTTCAAAGTTATCAAGTTGATGACGATTTACAAACTTTTAACTTTCAACTTTTAACTTTGTACTTACGTAGGTGACTCACTTAATCAAAGTATATCATAGTTCAAACTTTTGAAAAAACTCTTTTAGAGATTTTGCAGATGATATCGGTAAGACCATGGACAACCGTATCATTACACTTTGACTGCATCGTATGAAATGAGAGATTTTTTATTCTTTGGATGCTAGTAGAGTTGGTTATCCTATTTTTGAATCTCAATTTTATACACATTTCAATGATTTTCAAATTACACCCGACAAAAAAAATGTTTCACGATCATATGATACAAAAAAGACTATTGCTTGAGAAGTTTATTTAGAAAATTCATGGTTTTATCCCTTCAAGACAGAAGAAGATGACAATAGTGATTTTATGTTTAATCTATTTAGGACTTTTGAAAATTTTGATGTAATTAGTGATAAAGTCTCTCTTTTTGTACAGATTAAACCAATATGAGAAGGTACATGATATTTTGCTATCAAATCTAGGATTCAACACAAGATTTTCAAACAAAAATTATTGTTCCAATTTTACAAATACATGTTCAACAACAAAGCAAAATGAAATTGGAAATGAGAGTGAGACAAATTTTTTAAATCCAAGACAAAGCAGGATCTATTTGAAGTGAAAGTTTTTATGCTTGTACAATCAAACAATAAACAGTTGGCTGAGTGAAAAATCAAATCTCTTTTCAACAATTTTCGTGTATTTAAAAACTATCCATTAAATCAATTTAAATTAAAAACACACAAACATATTAGCATCTCAAATGTGAGAAAATTTCATGCCTCTCCATTTAAAAAAATGATATTCAATTCTCATGAATTGGCTTCTATTTTTCATTTTCCACAAAATCCTCAAAAAGAATGATCTCTACTTACAGTAAAATCAAAGAAGCTTCCCTTACCAGTTTGAATACCAACTTTTGATTATATTAGATCTGAAAATTGAGAAGTATTGCCAAAGTCATTTCCTCAAGACGTAAATATAGTATGAGTTTCTGATTATAGATCTATTACGGTCCCAGTTTGAGTGCATGATGAAGATAGACTTAAGCATATGTATATAGTTTGAAAAACTGGTACATGAAAATCCAAATTTATGCAGCATCTGATGGTAAACGACATCAAGCAGGGTAGAGGAATTTGAGTAATAGATCCCCACTGAGATGCTATAGAAGAGATCATGATGCACATACCAGAATCTCGTAAGGATGATGTTGTAATATTTGATCCAACTGACGAGAAGTTCCCCTTTTGTTTTAATCCTCTGGATATACAAGAAAACGAATCTAAACAAATATTGGCAAAATGATTTATCGACATATTCAAAAAGTTTTTCTGAGCCAATTGGAATCCAAAACTTGAGCATGTACTCAGGATGATATTTTTAGCACTTTTAGACAAAAAAGATTCAACTCTTTTTGATATTATTCGTGCTTTGACAGACAAAGACTTCCGTTATGATATGATAGATCAAGTAGAAGATGATGTGGTAAGAAACTTCTGGACCAATGAATTTGCAGGTTGGTCGCAGCAATTTAATACAGAAGCGATTATGCCTATCTTGAATAAGGTCTGACAATTACTATCTATTGAAATTTTAAAAAATATATTTGCTTCACCAGAAAACAAATTAGATTTTCGTAAAGTTATGGATAATAGAAAGATACTTCTTGTAAAATTACCAAAATGAAAACTTCAAGAAGAGATTATGTGATTTTTGGGAGCAATGTTTGTTACCAAATTATTTCAGACATCTATGTGAAGACAAAATTTGGGGATATCTGAGAGGGTTCCATTTTATCTTTATGTAGATGAGTTTCAAAATTTTGCTACAGATACATTCAATGAGATACTTTCCGAGGCTAGAAAATATGGTCTATCTTTGTGTGTAGCACACCAATTTGTAAAACAAATCCCAAACAATATATCGGATTCTCTTTTCGGAAACGTATGAACAATGATTTCATTTAGAGTGTCTTCAGATGATGCAGAAGTTATCAAAAATCATTATGCACCATTTCTCACATGATATGATTTAGCAAACTTAAATATGAGAGAATTTTATTGTAAACTTTTGGTAAAATGAGAAGTAAAAGACCCTTTCTCTGTGAGAAGTGTATATATGCCAGACGCCAAAGTTCACAAAGACTATGTAGAAGAATTGTATCAATTATCTAGAAAAAAATATGCTAGAACTTTGGAAGAAGCCAAAAAAGTTGTACAAGAAGAGACAAAAGACGTACAAAAAACAATAGAGGAGTTCGCAGAACCAATCATTTAGTTTAAGCTTTAAAGTTATCAAATAAAAAAGTTATTACGCTATAATATAGATCTCATGATCTATATTTTTTAATATTGACTATGATAGAAAAATATTTATAATTTTTTTTACTTATTCTTTTATTCTTTTATTTTTTTATAATGTTTAAAAAATCTATATTTTGTATGCTTATTATTTTTGGATTAATATTTATATCCGGTTGTTCTTTAGAAAGTAAAATTGTGTCTGAAGATAATGTTTCAACTTTAGCTGAAAATCATGAACTTTCTTTTGAAATCATAAAAGCTTGGGAAAATGAAAAAATTTCATGATCTATATTAGCAAACAATCAAGTTTCATACACTATACCATTACATTTAGAAATACAAAATCATTTAAATCAAAAATTAACTCGAGTTAGACCTAGAATGGAATGAGAATTAGAAATGCAATATTGACCTTCTATTGTAGTATCTTGCATAGACCAATCTAGTGAATTAAATTACAGTCAAAATATATTTCAATTATTTCCGGGCTTGATTGAAGCATGAAGTTGAAGGACTTATACACCAAAAATTTTGTGAAATACAAATTGGGGAAATACTACAATATGAGAAAATGCTAAAATTTTAGTAGATAGTAAATGACGAACGCCAAGATTTATATATACATCAAATATGCAAGAATGAGAAGAAATTACTTGATCCATAAATTTAAACTGTAAACTTTTTGTTTCTAAATGGGCATGAGTCAATGATTGTGATTGTCATATAGATGAAGATCGAAATTTTACAGATTATAATTGTTTTAGATCTTGTTATCCAGAAGTGAGCACTCAAGATCAAAATTATTTCAACGTTGATTATTATAACCCATCTGATGATTGGATAGAAATAGACCAATCTAGTATAGTGATTAATTACGAATGAGTGGCTACTAAATGTGATTTTGGATGTGATATGGAATATGAATTCTCAATATAAAATTTTGATAATATAAAAAAGTCTTATTAGGGACTTTTTTATTATTTATATTAAATAATTATTCCACCTCAGATACATTCATCTCATATATAAGCCACTAAGCTTTGCCCAGGAGCAATTCACCACTGCTCTTTTTCATATAGAAATTTTATTCATAACTCTGAACTTTGAATTCTGCATTTATTCGGTTCTTGTCTGTATCTTATTTTACTTTTGCATTCTAGCGGTAGATTATATTCCTTTCATATCCAATGCCGATTTTTTACTTTTATTTCCTTGGTATTTAGTTCTGTTTCATTTTTATCATAACTTACAATTACCAGATTCTTTTTTACATCTATATTTACTACATAAGCTTTTTTATTTATATCCAATCACCTACTTTGTCATATGGTAAAGAAATATGCTCATTCATGTTCTCCTACTTTTGTTCAATCTATTAGTAATATGTCTCATTTTTTTATTGGCAACCTCTTTTTTAGAAATTCTTTCATTGGTACCTTACCTATAAAACACAATCATTGGCTATCTTTGCGATCAGCATTTGGCAGTCATATCTTTTTTGCCAAGTCTCTTACCTCATCTTTTTTCATTCATCCAATTGGGAAAAGTGCTTTACTAAGTTGATATTGATTTAACCCAGACAAAAAATAACTCTGATCCTTATTGTAATCTATTCAACGTAATAATCTATATTCTTTTCACTTTAAACTTTTAACTTTTCACTCGCGTATGCGTGCATAATGTCACATAGCAATTCAGTCAAATCAAAGCTCTAGAGCTTTTTCCAAAAACACATCAAATTTTATCAAATTATTGCACAATATATCAGGGTTTGGTGTGATTCATTTTTCATATCATTCATAGATATATTTTATTATTTTTTCTTCATATTCTTTTCTTAGATCAAAACTTATAATTTCCAATCACAAAAATTCTGCTACCTTGATAGCTTCTTTTGCATCTTGATAAGTAGAGCAGTTGGGATTTTCCTCATCTATATAATTTTTCATAAATCCAGCAACTACCTCATATCATTGTTCTTTCAGTAAATAAGCAGCCACTGCACTATCTACTCAGCCACTTAGTCATACTAATATTTTTTTCATAAAAAAATTGTCGCATTTAAACGACAATATTGTACTATTTTAGCATATTTTTTCAATCTTAAAGCACTTCATCATTTATTCATATATTCACAGTATCTACAGATTCTTCTACACCATGTATCTCATCCAAAAATTCTTGTTCATTGTAGAAACTAAATAGATTGGACAATTTAGAGTTTACTTTTTCTTGCAATTCTTCCATTGCTCATATTTGTTCAGATCATATAGTTTCAAATATTTCTTGGTGCATTTTTTAATTTTTTCTATAAATTAATTACATTTATATTATAAACAAAAAATAAAAACTGTCAAATTTTCAGACAGTTTTTGTTAGTTCAGAGTGTACAATTCATAATTCAGAGTTAATAATAAAACTCTACATTCTGCACTATGAATTTTTAATTCAAATCTTATTTCTGACTCCAGACAACTCTTTTTTCATCATTTATCATTTTGAATTCTTTTGCTTTTACTTTTATTTTGTCTCATATGTTATAGTATTTTTTCCATTCTACTCCATCAGGAGCAATTATCCAATTTTTATGCAAAAGTCATTCTACTCACTTTACAGTAATAAACATACCATAGTTATATTGTAGTTTTACGTATCATTCATACCAATCTCCCAAACGTATATCTTTTATACTAAATTGTCCGCTTCAATTACTTGATATACTATTCTGTGTTTTTTTCTTTCCGAATACTCATCTTACTCATTTTTTTTCTTCGATATTTTCTACTGGATTTTTTTCTTCTTTTGGTATGTTTTTACTTAGCTCTGGTATATTTGGTACAAATTTCATATTTGGATTATTTTTGTAAGCAATTTCCAATTGTTTATAAATATCCTCTTTTTTTGCTATCCAGACTTGATATTGTTTATGATCGCTATTGTCGTATATATCTACAAACATTTCCATACGATCTCATGTAGGAGTTTGCAAAACCTGTCATTTTTTAAATTTTATTTCCAAATCATCTTTGAAACTAGCAGGTTTTCTATACCAACAAAGTTTATGTCTTTTATTTTTTGTATCAAATATTATTGCATCAGGCTCTTTGTTTTCGATAGAACAATCTTTAAATAGATTCATATTTGTTTGTACAAATATATCTTGAGAATTTTCGTATTCATCTTCACTTACTCATATTCATTCCAACTTTGCCTTTTCTTGTATTTTTTCTTGTTTTGAAAATGTTTTTTTACTCCAAGCATCCATAAGTCATTCTAATTCTTTTCTCTCCATAGCATATCTTTGTCTAGACTGTTTTCTAATTTTATCTATTAACTCTAGAGATCATTCAGGAGTTGGGAGAGGATTTGTTCTCATACTAAATGGGTCTCAAGATACTCAATCTACCATCAATTTTAAGTATGCTGTAAACATTGGTAGAGATATTAAATCATTTGTAGTAATTGCTTCTTTAAATTGTCCACTAATTATTTCAGCATCATCTTTACCTAGGGTAAATGCCATTATCGTTCATACATTACCAAATATAGCATCTCTTACTTCTTCTTGAAGTTGTGATGTAAACTGATTCGCCACTATCAACGATAATCTATATTTTCTAGCTTCTGACAAAATTGTAGCAAAAGCTTTTGTAGCAAAGTTTTGAAATTCATCTATGTATAGATAAAAATCTTTTCTTTCTGTTCTAGATACATCTGCACGAGACATTGCATCTATCTGTATCTTAGTTACCAACAAAGATCAAATCATAGTTGCGTTGTCTTCTCATATTTTTCATTTACTCAAATTTACTAATATTATTTTTCATTCATCCATAGCCTTCCTCATATTTAATCTTGTTCTTGGTTGTCCAAAAATATTTCTTACCAACTTAGATGACAAAAATTGTCATATTTTATTTACTATAGGTGCAATAGCTTCGTCTCTTTGTCTATCGCTTCGTTTATTAAATTCTGTTTCCCAAAATTTTTTTAATACTGCATCTTCAAGGTTATTTAATACATCTTCTCTAAAATCTTTGTCTACAAGTATCCTAGTAATATGCATCAATGTAGCATTTGGGTAGCTTATCACAGAAAGCACTACATTTCTAAGTATGTATTCTAATCTTGGTCCCCAACTATGTTCAAATAGTTTGTGGAAAGTAGCTACTACACCAGATGCTATTCTATTTTTTTCATCCTCAGTATCTGCTTGAAGTAGATTGAATCCTATTGGATAATCTGTATCTGACACATCAAAAAGTATTACGTCATTGATTCTACTGGTCGGTATATGTTCTAATACAGTGTCTACTAGATCACCATGAGGATCCAAAAGACAAAGACCATTACCAGCTTCTACATCACTTTTTACCATATTGGATATAAATGTAGATTTTCAAGTACCAGTTTTACCCACAATATAGTAATGTCTAAATTTATCCTCTCTCTTTATACCAAATTGTAAATCTTCTCATCTATAATGTGTCTTTCACAATACAGTAAATTCACTTCAAGGAGTATTTCATTCTGTTGGTATATTGGTCGGGTAGGGTAGTTTCCTATACACTGTATATTCCAATCATTTTACAAAGTTTGCTTTAGTAGGTATATGAAAAAAGTTGATAGCCTGACCAAAATATACTGGATGATATTTTGCATAATTTCTTATTTTTGGTTTCGATCCAAATTGCAACATTGCAGATTTTAGATTTCACTCTACACTTTCTTTTATAAATTTATCTTTAGAACTTATACTAAAAGATACTGATAGCATCAGTTCTTTTGATTTGTTTATTTTTTCTTCCTCTTCTTCTTCGTTTCTTTTTTTCGATCCCCAAGCTATTTTTAATAAATGCATCATATATTCTCATACATTTCTTCTGACTTTAAAAGTATAGTTAAATTCTATACATAAATTATCTGTAGTAGCTATATTTCCAAATATTGCCAATATCTCTCTCATAGGATCCATATAAGATCCATCTTTGGTAAAAAATGTATTGTCATTCAATTCTTTGTCTGATACAAAATGTATATATTTCTTTTTTTTAGGATTTTTTTTCTTATCTAGATCTGGATTAATTTCTGTTTCTTCTAGATCTGAAGTACTAAAATTTGAATAAAATGTATTTTTAAAAAAAGTTTGAAACTTTTTTGGTAGTTTTACAAAAAATTTAATATTTGTATTGTTTCCACATATTATAAAAGAAATTTTTTTCCTTTTAAGACTTGCACAGTTTCTAAGTACTGTATCTCGGTGACTTACTCACAATTCATTGTCTCTAAAAGGTTTTATCTGTAGAAAAAAATATTTAGATTCACCACTATCGTATCAATTTTTATTTCATATTATTTTGTTTCCTATTTTTTCTGCAGATTTTAGCATTATTTTATTTTTGTATTTTAATTAATTAAATTTATTATATGTATTTTATGACAAAAAGCAAGGTCTGGAATTATCTATTAGCATTTGAATATTCGTTGATTTCTTGTTGTGATGGTTCATATGTTATATACAATATTGCTCCAAATTCCAAATGATTAGACATTTCTCAAAATACTTCATCAATTATATTTATACAATCGTTACTTACTCTACGATCAGCTGCATTTCATGATTTTATTTTCTTTAATCTATGGGCTTCTTCTTTCTCATATAAACCATGAATTCCCATAGTGAAGTCATCAGTTATTACATATTGTCATTGAAGTGGAATTAGTACAATATAGTGCGTTCCATATTTGGTGAAAAAATTTTGTCAATTATCTTGATTTTCTGCAAATTTTCTACCTATTTCATACATACCACCAGGAGTTGTATTTATTCATTCATTTGGATCACTTTTTTGATCTCCCACATCTTTTCATATCAACACTTCTTGTCTAGAAAGTAGACGATGATTGTTGGAAAATAGATAAACTTTGAAATCTGTTTTTGATAGTATACTATAAGGCCTTCATTTATTGTTCAATTCACCATTCTTAAATTTTTCATAAGCATTTTTTACATCATTTGGTATAGACTTGTTTATCATTATGTCATTGTAGTCCATATATTGACGTGTTTTTCCAAGTTTCTTCATTTTTTCTAATTCGTTTTTTCACAATACTGTGCTAGCTTTGTAGTCTTTATATCTGTTGTGGCAATTTATTTCCATTCACATAATTTTCTGAGCTCATATTACGTTGTTTTCTAGAAGTGAGTACATTACTGCTTTTTGAAGTTCTTGCGATTTAAATCAATTTACTACATCTATTATTTCTTGATAAGATATTCAGTTTATTTTTTCTTTGCTTAGTTTTTGTGATAAAATACTATCGTTCCAAGACATATTATTTACTATATCTAGATTTTCATTTTCAAACATATCTGGAGTAATTCACAGATCAGTTCATTTATTCTCATTTTCTACTACATTCTCATTTTCTACTACATT
>DAOTFU010000023.1:11381-15382 GCA_035446765.1 Candidatus Absconditabacterales bacterium | reverse complement strand
TACAAATTCTGCATTTTTTAGATTGAATGATGTGACAAAATATTTTTCCATAGATATTTTTTTGATTTTGTGTGTTTTTATCAATTTTTCAAAAAAATTGTGTATTTCTAGCATCCTAGAATACTGTTCTATTCTGTCAAATTTTTTTGGATCCATCTCTAAAATACCAGCTTCTACTATTTTTAGATCTGGCTGTATAAGTGCATATCAGAGCTTTTTAATTCATGGGTCGATTCCTAATATCATAGTGAATAGTGAAAAGTTAATAATTAAGAGTTATGGAATTTTGATAATTATTCAAGATAAAAAAAGTGTGATAAAATTTGACAAATACATATTTTTTGGATATAATATTGGTGTTTTATTAGGTTTAATAAGAAAAATGGTTTTAGAACAACATCAAAATATCTCGAATGAGGTTTTGGATTCTTCTAATTTAGAATTAGAAAAAGATATATCGGATTATATAGATTCTAAAGTAAAGCCTGAGGAGGAAAATTTATGATCTGATGCTTTAGAGTCATTAACAGAAAGTCAATTGGCTGATTTTTTATCTGCTGAATATTTTTCTTGATGATCTCCTAAGGCCTATACTGAAATAATGAATATTGCTAATGAAACTTATTTGTGATTTTCTTTAAGGGCTGCTTTACAAATGTTAGCTAAAAATGATACTACTAAGTATGATGAATCGTGAAATAAACTAGAAGATTGAAATTGAAAGACTGCTCTAGAATTATTATGATCTGAATCTTGGGGAGGTCTTACTAATAGTGTAAATGAAGGTGTAGTTAGAATTTTACAAAATCTGACTGGTGCGTATGTAGATGGTAAAGCTGGTCCACAAACTATTTATAAAATAATTGAAAAGTTGGATTGAGTTAAATTAAGTTTAGCAGAATGAGTTAATGATTTGTATAAATGAAATGAAAAATTTCAAGTTATGAATATAGGTAGTTATACATCCAATGGTGTAACATATAAGTTTAATGAGGATGATATAAAAATATGAGATGGTACTGGTGATACCTTCAAATTGGAATTTGATAATCAGTGAAATTTGATTACTGAATGACTTAAAATTGACAATGGATGGATAGTATTAGAGACTGAAGGTTCGATTAAAGTGCCTGATTGATGGGTTGATTTAAATAAAAAAGGTCAATTTAATAATAAATTATTCAGTATAAAAGATGTTAAATATTTTGTTGATAAAGATAGTTTTCCTAGAGATTCTGTATTGATTTATGATGATCGTGATTTTTACTCTAATGGTAGAGTTATTTGAAATACAGAAGAATGAAAGTGATCTTGGAAAATAGAAAATAATTGAAAAATTCAAATAATATGGGATAGTGACAAAACTAATGTAGTTGAAATTGGTCAAAAGCCTTTACCAGAAAATGCAACAGAAAATGTGGTTTCAGATATCAATAGTATTCCTAATAATATTTGAGAAGATGAAAAGTTTGTAATAAAAAACAACATGTGAGACACAGAATATGAATTTTATTCATCAAGATTTGTTTCAAAAGTTTGATGAACTACAAAAGAATGAACTCGAAAAAGAATAGAGTGAAATAATAATAAAACTCTTTTAATGTATGAGGATGGCATTATAGATTTCACGTGAAGAAAAGAATTATTTAATAAAGGGACCACAAAATATACAATAGATGATGTTAATTTAATCAAAAATATTTTATCGTCTGTTTGAGCATGAGATAAAAGTAATTTATACTTTTTTGATACTGATTGAAACTTTAAGAAATGAATACAAAGACTAAAAAACTGAAACTCAATGTGATTTTATCAAAAAAACTGAGAATTGATAAAGGTTTTTAAAGATAAATGACTATCATATAGAAAGTATGATATATGGGATAAAGAAACAGCCTTTTGGAAAGATATGTGAGAATATACAACTCAAGCTAATACTTTTGTAATAAATAAGGAATATGAAAACTTAGTTTAAATTTTTACTTAGCAACCATTTTAATAAATACCCCGCATTTTTGCGGGGCAAGCATCTTTTTTTGCTATTTGGCTACCATCTTGATAAATACGTCTCCTGGTACATTTACAGATCACATGGCTTTCATTTTCTTTTTTCACTCCTTTTGTTTTTGAAGGAGTTTTCTTTTACGTGAAACATCTCATCCATAACATTTGGCTATTACATCCTTTCTCATGGCAGGAATATTTTCTCTAGCAATCATTTTGTTTCATATACCTGCTTGTACTGGTATTACAAACATATGTCTTGGTATTAATTCTTTTAATTTTTTTACTATTTCTCTTCATTGATAGTAAGAGTTATCTTTGTGTATTATCATAGAAAGAGCTTCTATTTTTTCGTTATTCAAAAATATGTCGAGTTTTACTAGGTCTGACTGTCTGTATTTTTGAAATTCGTAGTTCATTGTAGCAAACCCTTTGGTAGCTGACTTCAATTTATCATAAAAATCTATAATTATTTCACCCATTGGCATCAAGTATTTCCACACTACTCTAGTTTCATCTAGATGTTCCATATTTCTCATTTCTCATCTATAATTTTGACATAGATTCATAATTTCTCATGCAAATTCTTGAGGTCATACTATCTCCACTTCTGATATTGGTTCATAAATTTCTTCTATAATCCCCTGCTCTAGTATATCAGAACCTGCTTTTACTATCATTCGGGGTTTTAATTCTTCTGAATATTTTTCTATTAATTCTCAAGTAGAGAGATTTTTATGTCCTTCGGTCGTAAACTCCCTCGAGGACGACATGATTATGTGTTTGTAGTATCAAGTCTTTACTAGTTCTGTGATATTTGCTCAAGACTTAATCTTTTCTAATGATAGATTTCTAGATTTTACTAGATAAACTACAGTAGGTGTAGTAAATATTGTTTCTACATTGAATTCTCTGTGAAGTCTCTCTTTGATTATATCCATATGTAGCATTCATAAAAAACCACATCTAAACCCTAATCAAAGGGCTTTAGAATCTTCCATAGTATACTCTATTGAACTATCATTTAATGATAGTTTTTCTAAACTATCTTTTAGTTTGTCATACTCTGTAGTATCTATTGGATAAACTCAGGCATATACAAAAGGTTTTGATTTTCTAAATCATGGTATAGCTAGGGATTTTAAAAAAACTGTGTCTTCTAATTTATCTTTTGATATTCAAGACAATAGTGTGTCTCATATTTGTGCATCACGAACTGATTTTTCTCATGTTACTATATATCATATTTGTCATTCTTTTAAAGAGTCGTCTTTGCTATAATCTGGTGAAAAATAACCAACTTCTGTGGGTGTTATAATATTTTTTGAATTTGCTAAATATATTTTTGTTCATGGTTTAATTTCTCAATCTACTACTTTTACATAAGATACTACTCATTTGTAGGTATCGTAAACAGAGTCGAAAATTAAAGCTCTATTTATTGTTTCAGAATTAAGAGCTCAGAATTCAGGGTTTTGGAATTTTTTTTTATTTTCTTTTTTGAAAGTATTTGGATCTTTAATTTTTTCTATAATTATATCTAGAACTTGTTCTACATTTTGACCAGTTTTTCCACTTACTGCTATGATTTCTGATTTATCTATTCAGACTAGATTTTCTATCTCTTGTGCTACTCTCTCTGGATTTGCAGCTGGTAGATCTATTTTGTTTAGCACTGGTATGATTTCTAAATTTTGGTCTATTGCTTGATACAATGTAGAGAGTGTTTGTGCTTGTATTCATTGACTGGCATCTACCAATAAAATTGCTCATTCTACAGAAGCTAAAGAACGAGATACTTCATATTGAAAATCTACATGTCCTGGTGTATCAATTAGATTAAACTCATATCATTTCCAGCGCATCCTAGCTGGAGTCAGCTTGATTGTAATTCACCTCTCTTGTTCTAGATCCATACGATCTAATACTTGATTTTTATCTGATTTTCTGATTGTACCAGTCATTTCTAGCATTCTATCTGCTAGTGTAGATTTTCA
>DAOTFU010000023.1:0-11281 GCA_035446765.1 Candidatus Absconditabacterales bacterium | reverse complement strand
ATTTTCTGATTGTACCAGTCATTTCTAGCATTCTATCTGCTAGTGTAGATTTTCAATGATCTATGTGTGCTATAATACAAAAATTTCTAATTTTCATTTTTACAATATTTTTGTTATTGGGAATTAAATTTGTGAAATTACTCGTTTAATTACTTCGCTCATATTTTCTTTGGTGATTTTTCAATCATATTTTTGTAGTGTTGACTTGATAGAGCTAGTATCGTATCAAAATCATCTCAATGAACTTATAATATTTTTGTATAATTTTTGGTCTATATCCATTTTTTGAATATCATCAAATTCAAAATTTCATTTAAGTTCTAATAGTATCTTTTTGGCTGATTTGGGTCAAATACCTGGTATAGATTGAAAAAACTTTGCATCTAAAGTTTTGATAGCTAGATCTAATTTGTCTTTTGGAAGTTGAACTATTTGAAAAGCTGTTTTTGGTCAAACTCAATTTACTTTTAGCACCTCTTCAAAAGTGTCTTTTTGTAATGATGTGTCGAATGCAAAATAATTTATAGTTTTTTTGTTGTCATCCAAGTGTGGGTACAAAAAAAATTCTCATTTTTCTTTTTTTCCAAAATATAGTACTTGTATTCAGATAAATCAATTGACAATGAATGTATTGTTTTGTTCTCTTTTAAGTTCTCAGTTTACATAATGAAACACCTTAGTATAGTTAAAAGTTAAAAGTGAAAAGTTAAAAGTGAAAAGTTAAAAGTGAAAAGTTAAAAGTATTTTTTTTTATATATGTAGAAATTAAGAAAATGTCTTTTGTTTTCAAGTATTTTGTGTTGATATGTGTTGTAAAATTTGTATATATTTTTTGTAAGTCTTTTATTATTTTTTGTATTAAAAATAATGGAAAATGTATTTTTTGAGAAAATAGACATTGTAAATAAGTTTCTATCTATAGAATTTTTGGGTAATGAGCTTTATAGTATTTTCTTGGCAATAATTGTATTTTTTGTAGTATATTTTTGACTTAAATTTATTATGAAGCATGTGCACAATGCTATCAAGGTCTATACACAAAATAAAACGGAAGAAAATATTGGTATTACTTTATTAAACTTTATAAAAATACTTCCAAAGTGGTTTTTTCTTATGATAGAAATTTATATACCACTAAAAATATTAAAATTACCTGATAAGATAGACTTTGTTGTAAATGTATTATTTTTGTTTGTTGTTACTATACAGATCATCAGATTTGTAGTAAAAATATTTACTTTTTTCTTGTCTGGTCTTTTTAAAAAGAAAAATATGAAGGAAGATAAGACAGCAAAAAAAACTATACAAATGATAGTGAATATATTAGTTTGGATAATTGGTATATTGATATTTTTGACAAATATATGAATAGATCTTACACCTTTGGTAGCTAGTTTGTGAGTCGCTTCAATTGCAGTAGCCTTTGCTTTACAAAACATATTGTCAGACTTATTTGCTTCTTTTTCTATTATAATGTCTAGGCCATTTAATGTCTGAGATTATATAGTAGTTTGAGAATGAAGCCAAGAAAGAGCTGGTACAGTAAAGGATATAAATTTAAAAGCAACACACTTGTTGTCGGTTGCTTGACAAGAGATCGTTATACCAAATGGTAATATACTTAGCACAGAAGTAATAAATTATGGTCAAATGACACATAGGAGAAAGAGATTTAAAGTTTGAGTTACCTATCAAATAGCAGCTAAAAAGCTGAAAAAGATACCGGAGATATTGGAAAAAGTAATAGATAAAATAGACTTTACTACTTTTGAGCGATGTTATCTAAATGAATTAAATTCTTATAGTATAGATTTTTATATTAGTTATGATATAGAACAACCAGAATATTTGTTGTCTCTAGATATACATGAGAGAGTTTTACTTTGAATAATAGAAGCTTTTGAAAAAGAGTGAATAGAATTTGCTTATCCTACTCAAACTCTATATAAATATGATTTAAAAAAATAAACGAAATACTTTTTGTGAATATTTCGTTTATTTACTTATTTGAGTACAAGACTCTACTACACACTTATTATTATATATAAAATATGATATTTGTCAAATTTATTTTGTTTATTTAAACAATAGATGCCTAAAATTAAACAGCAATTGTGGGAAAAATTTCAAGATGATATATCTGAGCTTACCAAGTCTTTACAAGTGCTTTTGAGTGCCTGATATAAAAATTGATCTGTAAATGAAGAAGATATAATTTCTGAAATAGATGATATGGATATGAGTGCAAAATTATTGGAAAAATTTTATGATTTGGCCGATAAACTTAGTATAAAAATAATTACTATTGAAGAAATATTAGAAGAAGAATCTAAAGATTTGGTAAAAGAATCAAAGCTTGGTAAACTGGAATTATATGAAACTATTTATAGGACAAATGACAAACAGTTTAAAGATTTTATAAAATTGTATTTTAATGATATATCTAAAATTCCTCTACTTACTTGAGAGCAAGAAAGAGATATTGCTAGGAGAATAAAGAAATGAGATGAAGATGCAAAAAGAAAACTAATTGAGTCCAATTTAAGATTGGTAATTAGTATAGCAAAAAGATTTTTTGGAAGTAGATTGAGTTTTTCAGATTTGATACAAGAATGAAATATAGGTTTAATTAAAGCTATTGAAAAGTTTGATCCAGACAAAGAATTTAAGTTTTCTACTTATGCTACTTGGTGGATAAAACAGTCTATCACAAAGGCAATAGCTGATATGACAAAAAACGTAAGAATACCTGTGCATTTGATTGACGAAATAAATAGTTATAATAAAACATATCAATTATTATTTCAGAAATTTGGTAGGGAACCAACCAGTAAAGAGATATGAAAGGAATTAAATTTTCCTATAAAAAAAATAAAAAAACTTGAAGAAGTGATTTTTGGAAATGTGTCATTGGATAGAGAGGTTGGTGATGAATGAAGAGATACTCTGGCGGATTTACTTGAAGATGGCAACACTCTGAGACCCGATCAATTTGCAGACAAGAATTCTTTGAGGAAAAATCTAGACACAATACTGGCAATGCTTGATGATAGGGAATCAAAAATTATAAAAATGAGATATGGTATAGATGGTCCAAGGTATACTTTGGAACAAGTATGAGAAGAGTTTGATGTGACTAGAGAGAGAGTGAGACAGATAGAGCAAAAGGTGATACAAAAATTGAAGGACCATGAATGATTGCAAAAAATACTTGGAATTGAAGATGATATTGCTAAAATAGAAGAGTTGGAAAGGATGTGAAAAAGAAAGAAATGAAAGAGAGTAAAAAAAGTAGAATTACCAGAAGATGATAATATAGAATCTTCTTATGAACAATATTTAAATGAAATGGAAGAATAGTTTAGATGTGAAATAACTTGATTTTTTAAATTGTTAAATGTGATTTATGACTTCTGCAAAAAATTATGATGCTTCAAATATTAAAGTATTGGAGTGATTGGAACCAGTAAGACAGAGACCTGGTATGTATATTTGATCTACTGATGTAAGATGATTACATCATATGATACAAGAAATAGTTGATAATGCTGTAGATGAAGCTTTAGCTGGTTTTTGTACACATATTACTACTATTTTGCACAAAGATAATTCTGTGACTGTTTATGACAATGGTAGATGAATACCTGTAGATAAACATGAAAAAACAGGTAAATCTGCTCTTGAAACAGTTTTTACAGTATTACATGCTGGATGAAAGTTTGATAAATCTGTATATAAAGTTTCTGGTGGATTGCATGGTGTATGAGCTTCTGTAGTAAATGCGTTGTCTGATCGACTTGAAGTAGAAGTACACAAAAATGAGAAAATACACAAACAGAGATATGAAAAATGAGTAGCAACTTGAGAGTTGGAAATTGTATGAGAAACAGATAAATCTGGTACTATTGTAAAATTTATGCCTGATGCTAGTATCTTTGATACTATAGAATTTAATGATACTACAGAAGTAGCTAGGATGAAACAGGCTGCCTATCTGACTCCAGGTGTTACGTTTACCATGATAAATGAAAAAGACAACAATAAACAAAGGTTTTATTTTGAGTGATGAATAAAGACTTGGTTGGATAATTTGGTGGGTGAGCAAACAAGATTGTCGTCTCCTCACTATATAAATAAAGAATGAGATAAGTGTTTGGCTGAGATTACATTTCAGTTTGTAAATACTTCAAATGATCACACATTGTCTTTTGTAAACAATATACCTACTAAAGATGGTGGTACGCATATTTTGTGATTTAGATCAGCTCTACTTAGAGCCATTAATGAAATATGAAAAGAAAAAGATAAGATTGACAAGAAAATATGAGAATTTCAATATAGTGATGTGACTGATGGTCTTTATGCTATAGTTAATGTAAAAATACCAGAACCTCAATTTGAATGACAAACGAAAGGTAGACTTTGAAATGCGTATGTGAGGACTGAAGTAGAAAATATTACTTATGATTATTTGATGGATGTATTTAGAAATAACGAAGAAGAGTTTGATAAAATATTTGAAAAAATTAATTTGGCTGCTAGAGCTAGATTGGCTGCAAAATTTGCCAAAGAGACAGTACTTAGAAAAAATGTAATAGCTGGTGGAGTTTTGCCCGGTAAATTGTCGGATTGTGGTAAAAAGTGAATGGAATGAACAGAATTGTACATAGTGGAGGGGGATTCTGCGTGAGGAAGTGCAAAACAAGGTCGTGATAGTTATTTTCAAGCGATATTACCGCTTAGAGGTAAAATATTGAATACAGAACAAGCTGCTATACAAAAAATAATGGCAAACAATGAGGTAAAGAATCTGATCACTGCTATATGAGCTGGTATCAAAGAAAGTTTTGATGAAGAAAGCCTTAGATATGAAAAGATAATAATAATGACAGATGCCGATGTGGATGGTGCTCATATTAGGACACTACTTCTGACATTTTTCTTTAGGTTTATGAGACCTTTGATAGAAAATGGTCATTTGTATGCTGCATGTCCTCCAATATTTAAATTTAAACAATGAAAAGAAGAAAAATATATTTACAGAGAAGATGAGACTCCAAAAGACCATGGTTTTGATCTAGAGAAAGTAGAAGTACAGAGATATAAAGGTCTTTGAGAAATGAATGCAGATCAGCTTTGGGATACAACTATGGATCCAAACAATAGAAGACTAAATCAAATCACTGTAGAAGATGCTGAGGAAGCAGATAGATTGTTTAGGATCTTGATGTGAGAAGATGTGCAAGCCAGAAAACATTTTATTCTTACTCACGCTAAGACTGTAAAAGATTTGGATATATAGTATAGTTAAAAGTTAAACCACCGCGATGTGGGGCAAGAGTTAAAAGTTAAATCTTGATATACGAAGAGGATGTGATGGTCCTCTTTTTTTATAATTTTATTCCCATTGACTTATTGTATTAAAATAGTATAATGAGAATCAAATCAAAAAATAAAAAAATGAAATCACAGAGAGAAAAATTTGGAAATATTCTAATGTGGTTGAGGTATATACAAGAATTACTTCTTTCTAACTTATTTGATGAAAATTTAGAAAAATATCAACCATTTGAAAAGCCTTTTGGCTTTCCAAAATTGGGTACTATTGATAAGTTTTCATTAGATGGTATTGATGGTTTTAGGAAAGCAGCTGATGTTTTTCAAAAAAATCGTCAACTATTTCAGGCTGAAATGGTTAAGACTAATCCTGGATTTTATATGAACTTTTTGTCTGAAAGACTTTTCTTTACTATACTTGAAAAGTATTTTATTGAAAAGCTTGGGGCTGAAGTACATGTAAAGTATCTTAATATGCCTGGATTGACTAAGGAGGTCGATGTAAATAATGATGTAGTTTTGTATGATTCTCAAATTGAATTTGATCAGCTTTGTGAATTGTGGGATGCTACAGAATTGTTTATAAAAGCTATGCGTGTATTCATTTCTGATGGTTTACGAGTAATAAGCTTTAAGTGCTTCTTCTTTAAAGATGTGATTACATTTTGGAGTCCGTCTTTTAATGGAGATATACCTTATAAAGACCAGTATAAATCTTTTTTTAGATTTGTGCTTAGATTAAACCATAAAGACATTATCAATGCTTGAGAAGAAAACTTCTTGAGCATTTTTTTATTTTAATAAATCTTTTAGTATTCTTATAGCTAAGTTTTGATCTAGAAAATATGGTGAAGTAGCTATAGTTACTACTCTGCTATTTTGGATTAATTCTCTGGTAATTTTTATAGTTTTGTCATATTCTTGGATACTCATTTCTGGAGATCGAAAATCTAAGTCAATATCTAGTATATAATTGTTAATTGTGAATTGTGAATTGTGAATTGAGTGTTCTGTGTTGATTTGATGAACTTTTGAGATTAGTCAGTCTTGTATTGCTGTTTGGATAAAGTTTCAGACGTTACAGTGGTAGTTTGTTATTTTAAAAACACTATCTAATGTTTTTGACTCCCCTTTGCCCCCCTTTAATAAAGGGGGTAATTTGTTCATGTCGGTATGTTGGTCTATGTGAATTAATTCAACTCCTCTATTCATGTTTCATTCCAAATATTCTTTGTATCGAAAATATAGTGCATGGTTGTGATTGTCAAAAATATAGATATTTTTGTTTTTTATTTGTACAAAATCCTTTAATCATTTGTATTCTGTAATTTTTCAATTTTTCTCTTCACGAAAAGCTATACTTTCTCAAATTTTAACATCTGAGAGATCTCATTTTATTAATTTTGGCACATATAGTTTGGCATTTGAAATTTTATCAAAACAAAAAACGTTGTTTCCAACATTTTCTGTGATTTGAAATGGTTTGTTGTAATTATTCATTATTTTTAAGAAAATTTTCAAAATTTTTAAATGCTTTTGATCTATGACTTATTTGGTTTTTTTCTTTGTGAGTTAATTCTGCATAAGTTTTATTTAATCATTCTGGTTGAAATATTGGGTCTCGTGTAAATTTATCTATACCGCAATGTGTAAACATTTTTCACCTTTTTTGTCATATGAAAATATGTATGTTTTTTCAGTCATGATAAGCTATTGTAGTTTGAGCTGTAGCATTGAAATTGTGTTTTAATAGTTTTGGTAATTCTTTTATTCATATATTTGTCGCAAAATCTTTGATATATGGTCAAGGTAATTTATTTTTTCGTTCTTCAAAAAATAATGCGGTATCTTCAATAAAACAAGGTTTTTTGATAATATCAAATGCAGTTTGTATTTTATATCTAGCTATTTCTTCAGAGTCTCATTGTATTTCAATTAGATCTATTTTTTCATTTTCAATATCAAAATCTTGCAACAATGATTTTGCTTCTTTTAATTTATTTATATTTCATGTGACGAATATTAGTTTAGTCATCTATTTTTTTTATATTAACTCATATATTTTCTAGTTTTTCTACTATATGGTCGTATCCTCTAAGTATAATATTTTCATTCATAATATTTGTAGTTCATTGTGCCATAATACCAGCCAATACCATAGCTCCTCCACCTCTTAGATCTGTAGAAGTCACATAATTTCACCTTAATTTGGTTGGTCATATTATCAATACTTGATGAGGATTGAGAACTTCAATATCTGCTCAGAGATTTTCTAGTTCTGTGAGATAACTGAACCTACCTTCAAACAATGTCTCAAATATTTTTGATCTTCAATTTGCTTGTGTAAGTAATGTACCAAATATTGATTGTAGATCTGTAGGAAATCATGGGAATATCCTTGTTTCAAATTTTGTAGCTTTGTAATTTGCCTTATTAAAAGAGTTTACTGTGATAGTATTTTTGTCTATTATTTTGAAATTTATTCCAATTTTTTCAGCTATATTGTACATAGATGATAAATCATCTACATTTACATTTTTTAAGGTGATTTCTGTATCGTCAGCTCATGCTCAAATAGCAAAATAAGTACCAGCTTCTATATAATCTGATATTATCTTAAATTCTGGATTTTTGATATTAATCTTGGATGGTTTCAAAGTAATTGAATGATCAATGTTGAGATTAATATCAGCTCAAGCATTGTTGAGGAAATCTATCACATTTTTGACATGTGGCTCTGTAGCTACTTGGTATATATTTATAGTATAATCTATATCTGGAAGAAATGCTAAATAAGTAATAAGAGCTTCTGTAGCTGTTACTGAGAATTCCTGTAACATTATATTTCTTTTTGGTTTACCTGTAACTTTATACTCTTTAAACTCATCGTTGCTAATAGTTATTCAGGCTTTGTTTAACGCATCATCAAAAGTATCTAAAGGTCTTTTTCATATATTACATCAACCACTACCTATAAATTTTACTGACCCGTATTTGTGTAATCAGTACGGTATCAAAAGTATTGATGTTCTGATTTTGGTGGCTTTTTCCATTGTTAAATCAAAAAAATCTTTTGATTTAGATTTTCATTCTTGAAAAATCTCTTCTAGTACTTTGAGATCTACTATTTGTGGTTTGTTGGTTAAATTTACTTGATTGTCTAATATATAATTTGCTGCAACTATTGGTAAAGATGCATTTTTACTTGCTGAAATCTCTACTTCTCATCTTAGACCTTTTGAGTAAGATATTTGGAACACTCTGATTGAGTTAAAAGTTAAAAGTTTATCAAGTTAAAAGTTCTTTAAAACATAATAACTTTTTTGATAATTTAACTATCCACTATCAATTATCAATTATATTTTACCATTTTTTGAAACTTGGGCAAGTTTGCTGTACATTTATATGTGAAAATCATTGATGTTTTATTCAATCAATTATTGCTTTTTTGAGTCAAGCTAGATCTTTGTCTGAAACTTGAATATTATATTTGCAACCTGCAGACTCTGTAAGTTTTAGTGGAGCAAATGGTTGTATTTGATTTCAATCTGGTGTAGATGTGGTTTTTATATCTTCTGGTGTAGTTGGAGATGCTTGACCAGTGGTAAGAGCATAATTTTGGTTATCTGCTACTATATGGACTATATTTATATTTCTTCTAGATGAATGTAACAAATGAGACAGTCATATTCCATAAGAATCTCCGTCTCAAGCATATGAGATTACCACTAAATCATCATTTGCTAGTTTAACACCAGTAGCAAAGGGTAGTCCTCTACCATGAAGTGTTTCTGCTCAGTATCAATCAATATACTGACTCATTTTCCCACTACATCAAATTCATGAAACTATTACAGTTTTTTCTGTGGGAATATTTAATTCTTTGAGTGCTTGTTTGATGGCAAGATGGATAATGAAATTTCCGCATCATGGACATCGTTGGAATTTATTTAGATTATTTCTCATTTCATTCAATTTACAATTTAAAATGCACAATTTACAATTTTGTTACATGTTATTTTTTGTGTTTTTAATTATAGTAACCAATATTTTAACCAATTCTTTACATTCATCTTGAAGATCTTTAATATTTTCATTGAATCATTTTTCTAATATTTCGAACCAATATAGTGTTTCTTCTCATTCTTTTAAAGCTATATTCATCTTGTTTATAAAATCTTTTTTAGATGATCAGCTTTGTGCTTCTGATATATTAGCTCATATATTTGTTCAGCTTTTAAATACTTGAGAGGCTATTTCATAATATTTTTTATCTTTAAGTTTTAGATAGTATTTAGCCATTTCTATTCAAAATTTTAAGCTTCTTTTTTGTATATCTTGTTTTATCATTTTATTTTGTAAATTTTAAACTGTGAATTGTAAATTAATTAATTTCTTCTTTAAATATTGGGTAAAGAGTATATTTTCTAATATTTTTTATTTTTTTCTCTCGAGAATCTGATTTTAGACTACATTCGTTTGTGATTAGTTTTTGAAATGTTCATCAATGATTCATTTCTACAAAAGTCAGTTCTTCTATATTTTTTTCATTGTCTGATAATCGTTGTTTTAGTCTAGTATCTAATGGTTGTAAGACAGTAATCACTATTAGTCAGTAACCTTTAGATTGCCACGTTTCGCTCGTAATGACAGATTGGAGATTATATTTATTAAATCCAAATGTGATGAAGAATTTTTTTGCTTTAGGATTAATAATTTCATATCCATAAAAATCTTTATTGAATTCTTTTTTTATAAAAGTCTCTAGTTTTCTAGCTCTTTTTTCTATCATTTTCTTTTTAATTTCTGGATCTTCGTTTGTAGCTCCAAATTCATCATGTTCATAAGATGTGGCTATAAATTCACCATCCTTTGTTCATGCAATAGAATATGGAGATATTCCAGATTTAGTATCTAGATATCTTTTAAATTCTTTATCTTTTAATTCAAACCCCCTATCCCCCTTTCAAATAAAGGGGGCAAGTTCTCATCTATTTATTTTTGCTGCTTTTAGTGTTTTTTGATCTATAGATAAATATGATTCACTAAATTGTTTATCTGTAATATAAATTACAGGATGTTGGTATGTGTCTGACCAATTTAGTGCTTTTCATATTAAATTATATCATGTTTCAAAATCTGATGGTGCTAATACTATTGGGTAGGTCTCTCCAAAACTTGCATGTAAAGCAAAATCTAGATCTCATTGACCTGTAAATGTTGGTGTTCCTGTACTTGGTCCATCTCTTTGAGATAAAACATATACTCATCATATTTCCGCTTGGTTTGAATAACTAATAGATTCTGTCATCAATGCAAATCATCCTCCACTTGTACCACACATTGCTCTTTTTCCAGCAAATTTTGCTCAAAGCATAGACATACTAACTGCTATTTCGTCCTCTCACTGGAAAAAAGTAACTCTTGGATCTTTTGCTACTTCATCTATTATTGTGCTAGCTGGAGTCATTGGGTATGCGCTGTATCGATCTAATCCAGATTCCATCGCTCATTTTGCTATTATTTCATTTCAGTGAAATAATGTTTTTGGGTCTCAAATCTTCTTAGATAAATCAAGAGATTTCTCCACTCCGGTCGAAATGACATCTGTATATCATTGTTCCAGTAATTCTATATTTGATTTTAAAATATCTCATTGGAAGAATTTTTCTAATACTTTTTCTCATTCTTTCAAATCTAATCATAATATTTTTAGAGAATATCCAAATGCTGGTACATTTTTATATTTACTAGAAAAATCTTTGATATTTATAATATTTTGTAGATCATAAACTTTTTCGTTTTTTGTAATAGAAAAATCATCAAAACATATGAAATAATCTATTTTTTTTGAAATAAATGGTTGATCATCAGATATGTAAACAACAATTAGATTGTTGCCTCATTTTATGATAGATGCATATTCTTTATCCACTAAGATATT
>DAOTFU010000022.1:11165-16281 GCA_035446765.1 Candidatus Absconditabacterales bacterium | reverse complement strand
GGTATGACCGGTACTGCAGTTAGTAATTTGACTGTAGGTACATATATAGTTACAGTGACTGATGCAAATGGTTGTCAGGCTACCACTTCTGTCGTAATTGGACAAGATCCTGTGTTAAATGCTACTGCTGTTACATTGCAAAACGTAACATGCAGTGGAAGTTTTACAGGTCAGGCTGAAGCAAATGCAACTGGTGGTACTGCTCCCTATTCCTATCTTTGGAATAATGGGCAGACGTCACAGGTTGCTAGTGGTTTAGCTGCTGGTAGCTATAGTGTAACTGTTACTGACAATAATGGCTGTCAATCTGTTGCAAATGCAACAATTACTGAGCCGCCATTGTTTGAGGCTGTATTGAGTAGTACCGATGTGAGCTGTGATGGTTCTATATTGGGTACTGCTGATGTGGTAGCTACTGGTGGGACTCCTGCGTATTCTTACAATTGGAATACAGGATCCACCTTAAGTGGAATTACTGGTTTAACCACCGGTAGTTATGCTGTGACAGTTACTGATGCCAATGGTTGTCAGGCTGCTGGGTCACCGTTCTATTTTAGTATAGGACAAGATCCTGTGCCTGTTGCCAATGCATCTATTGTATCTGGTGTAAGTACTTCTTGTAGTGGTGATCCAGTTGATTTGGAGGCTACTGGAGGAGATACTTATAGTTGGAGTAACGGTATGACTGGATCTACGATTACGGTTACACCAACAGTGCCTACATGGTACTATGTGACCGTAAGCAATAGTTTTGGTTGTAGTGATGTAGATTCGGTATTTGTAGCTACAAACGAAGCTCCAATTATTACTTTTGTACCACCTACAAATGTATGTGGGCAAAGTGGTAACCCGATTGACTTGGGTTTATATGCATCTGTGTATGAAGTTGGTGGTCAAACTGCAAATATTTGGTTTACTGGAGTTGGTGTAGCATCAGGGTATTTTTATCCACAGACAGTTAATGTTGGTGGAACATATCCCGTGACGGCTCATTATACCAGTTCTGTGACTGGTTGTAGTGATACAGCTGTTGCACTTATATCAGTACACGCACCACCTACTACATCATTAAACATACCTCAAGGGGATATTTGCTTGAGTGATGCTCCATTTATTTTGACTGGAGGTAGTCCAGTAGGTGGAGTATTTAGTGGTCTAGGAGTGGATGCTGTGACGGGCTCATTTGATCCTGGTCTTGCTGGTGTGGGTAATCATAGTATTACTTACACATACACAGATCCTCACGGGTGTGAAGCACTTGCCAATGATATAATCATTGTGCATGCTCCAACTAGTGTGATACTGAGTATGCCAGCTACTGAGTTGTGTGAGGGTGAATCTATGCAGATGAGTGGTTCTCCAGCTGGAGGCTACTATCTGGTAAATGGGATCGCCAACTCTTCAGTATTCATGGCCGATGATTTTGGACCAGGTAATTATACAATAGTGTATGGCCTTACTTCTGCAATGTGTGGAGGTATGGATACAGCATATGTGACTGTACACGCTAGTCCAAATGTAACATTGACTGGGCCATCTTCAGTGATGGTAGATGATCCTACGGTGATGCTTCAAATAAGCCCACCAGGAGGATTACTTACTGTAGATGGTGTACCAGCAGGTGTTTATTTTGACCCTGCATATTGGGGGGTTGGCGTACACAATGTTGTCTATACTTACGATAATGGTAATTGCTCAGATCAAGCATCTTTGCAGATTACCATTGATGCAGTGGGTATAGATGATGTGGATATTGCATCCTTGGTTACAGTTTACCCCAATCCTGTTAGTGATATTTTGAATATCGAAATGGGAGAAAATGCCAATATATCTGAAATTCAGATATACAGTATCTTGGGTGAATTAGTATATTCTTCTGGAGTGGATTCTGATGTGTATCGTGTTGATGTATCAGGACTTGCTCCCACAGTTTATTTTATTCGTTTTGTGGATAAAGATGGCTTAGTTTCTGAGCCATTGAAGTTCTTGAAACAATAAATATAATTTCTTTTAAAGAAAGCGCCAGTTTTACTGGCGCTTTTTTTGTTTAAAAAGTTTTTATAAAAAAGTCTTGACTTTTTTATAAAAAAGTTTATACTTGTCATACTTGATTTTATATATTGAGTTATAAAAATGAAAAAACGCAATAAAACAATTTCATCTCCTAGGTCTCAATGACCATCTAAAACCAAAGGGTTTTTTGCATTATCAGGGGCTTTGTTGACTACTTTGGGTCTAAATGCATCTGACGAAGCGATTGCTAATCATAATCAATCTAAGATTGGAGAAGGTCAAAAATGATCACCAGCTATGGTGGTTGATGGTACTGATGTTTCATCTAATTTAGAGAATCCTTTTGAACCTGGTATAGAACCAGACGAAGATGGTGATGGGAAAACTTTGGATGGATGAAAAGATAATATAGAAGACAAACCATTTGAGGTTACAATTGTGAAATGAGGCGAAACAATAACTAAATATTTACCAGAGTCTGTATTTACAGAGGGTCATGTTCCCAGTATCCATTCTGCTGTAGGTATGTTTCATGAAGATTTTTTGTTTTCTTCTACAGATAGACGTACACAAGAAATGAATTTTGAATTGACAATGGAGTGAAATGATTTTACCATGTATAGATTATGAAACACTTATCATTTTAATTCTGAAGAATTGGATGATAATGGTGACATCAAAATAAAATTGATTAATAAAGATTGAAAAGAAAAAGATGTGACAGGCAAGAAAAAACATATAAGAATAATAGAAGAATGACTTGATATGGCTCGTCAATTGGGTTGATGAGGAAGTTATGAACCTGGCTCAAAATTTTAATCTAAAATAGTTTTTTTGAAAACCTTCTGTGAATATGGAAGGTTTTTTGTTTTTGTAAAAATATCTTTTTGTATTACTTTTTGATTGCTTTTTTTCTTGGTAGTAGGATAAGTATGAAAAGTAATACTTTGTCTGGAAATGGCTTTTGTATACTGATTTTGCTCTTTAAAGTTTTTTGATATTTAGTCTTGATTTTTGTTTTTAATTTTGTATATTATGTCCACGCGATGCGTTTTTTTGTTAACGACAAAAAAACATATTGTATTTAATTTATCTGAAAATATAGATTATGCCTACAATTAATCAATTAATTAAAAAATGAAGGACAGACAAAAAAAAGAAATCTAAAGCTCCTGTTTTGAATTATACTGTGAACAAATTAAACAACAATAAAAAAACTTCAAATCCTGCTCCTTTCAAGAGAGGTGTTTGTCTGAAAGTTTGAGTGATGGGTCCTAAAAAACCAAATTCAGCTCAAAGAAAGTTTGCAAAAGTTAGACTTTCAAATGGTGCTGAAGTTTTGGCTTATATTCCAGGACAATCTCATACTTTGCAAGAGCATAGTGTTGTACTTGTAAGGGGGTGAAGAGTTAAGGATCTTCCTTGAGTAAAATATCATATCATTAGATGAAAATATGATGCAAATCCTGTACCAGAAAGAAAACAAAGTAGATCTTTATATGGTGCAAAGAGACCTAAGTAGTAGAAAGCTAAAGGTTGAAAGTTTGTAAAGTAATTTAAAACTTTTAACTTGATAGCTTTAAAAACTTTTAACTAAATTATAGTTTGTTTAAATGGCGACAAAAGTAAAAAAAGTTAACAAGACAGTTTTACCAAGTTCATCTGATAAGTTGGACAAGATTATAAATTATATAATGAAAGATGGTAAAAAATCTGTAGCTAAGAAAATATATAGCGATATGTTGAGAGAGATAAAATCTAATGGCCATATGAATCCTCAGGTAGTAGTAGAAACAGCCATAGAAAATGCTTCTCCTAGCGTGATGATAAAATCTAAAAGACTTTGAGGTTCTGTATATCAAGTACCTGTAGAGGTAAAACAGAGCAAAAGACTTTTTTACTCTATGAAATGGATACTTGATGCTACTAGATCAAAAAAGGGTAAACCTATGTACAAAAAATTGGCTGAAGAAATATTGGCAGCTTATTCTAATCAATGAACAGCTGTAAAGAAAAAGGAAGAAACACATAAGATGGCTGAAGCCAATAAAGCATTTGCTTATATGGCAAAATATATAAACTAGTGAAAAGTGAATAGTGAACAATTAATAGTTTTGGTTGATATAAATTATATTTTAACTCCTCACTATCCATTCTTAACTTTTAACTATAAACTTATTTGAAAATGTGAGATACGAATTGAAGAAAAATAAAACACTTTTTGGTTGGGTTGACATGGAAAAAGAAAAAATCTGGTCAAAAACATAAAAAGGCTATAGAACGATATATTTTGATATTGAAAAAAGAAGCTAAAGAATGAGAAACTAAATGGATTAAAAACACAAAAGAGAAGGCTTTGAATAGACTAAAAAAATATGGAATACCAATGAGAAAAGTAAAAGAAGCTTTGGATAAAAAATGATTGAAAGATTTATCTACTAAAATAGCTGCATAATGGCAAGATTGAAAACTATGGCTAAGAAAAAGCTAAATAAAGCTCTTTGTAGAGTGGAAAAAGTAGTAATAATGGATACTAGGAAAATGTTAGAGCAACAAAAAAAATGGAAAGCTAAAGTTGTTAATAGCAGAAAATAGTATTTTGATTATAAAAACTTTTATTAGTTGTTAGAATTAAAAGATGAAATATGATAGATTGAAAAGTATTTATACAAAAAATAGATCACCTATCTTACCCGTAAGGACTGGTATGTTTTTGGAAATCCATGAAACTATGTGAGAATGAGATACAAAAAGAACATGGAAATTTAAATGTTTGGTGATAAAAGTAAAAAAACCTAATCATCCTGATGGTACTTTTACCGTAAGAGGTGAAGCTGCTAGGATGAAAATAGAAAAGATATATCCTTTGTCTTTTGAGGGTTTTGAAAAAGTTATATTGTTGGATGATTACAAAATCAGAAGATCTAAGTTGTACTACATTAGGACAAAAATATGAAAAGATGCTAGATTCAAGAGTATATTAGATTTAGCTAAAAAATGATCAGATTTGTTGCAGTTAGCTAAAGATGTTCTTCCAAAAGAAGAAGTAAAAGAAGAAGTAAAAGAAGAAGTAAAAGAAGAAGTAAAAGAAGAAGTAAAAGAA
>DAOTFU010000022.1:9840-11065 GCA_035446765.1 Candidatus Absconditabacterales bacterium | reverse complement strand
GAGAATAAGGAGAAATGAGAAGAAAATAAAGAATAGTTTTAGTTTTTGAAATGCTTAAATCATGAAATTAAATGTAGAAGTTCGTGATATCAAATGAAAAGAAGTAAAGAAACTTAGAAAAGAGGGTAAGATACCTGCTGTGATTTATGGTAAGCATATGGATAATGCCTTATCTATAATTTGTGATAAAAACGAGTTTGTAAAATTATATAGAAAAACTGGTTCTAGTACTCCTATTGTATTGAAAGGTAATGATATAGATCAAATGGTTTTGGTTTATGATTATCAATTGGATCCTGTAATGGACGAAGTATTACATGTAGACTTTTTGGCAATTAAAAAATGAGAAAAAGTTACAGCTGAAGTGGATATTGTGATGACAGGAGAAGAATTGTCTCCTATTGTTAAGTCAGGTGATGCTAATATACAGTTGATAAAAGACTTTATAGAGATAGAAGCCCTTCCAAAAGATCTTCCAAAAGAAATTATAGTAGATGTTTCGAGTGTAGATGATATGAACTTTGTATTGTCTATAAAAGATTTGGAACTGCCAGAAGGTGTAGAAGCTAAGGAGGATGTGGATATTACCGTGATAACAGTTATGGAATTGAAAGATATACCTGAAGAAGAGGAACCTACAGTTGATGCAGCTGGAACGCCTATAGAAGGCGCAGAATGATCAGAGTGATGAGAAGATAAGGAAATATGAGAATGAGATTCTAATGAGAAAAAAGAAGATGATAATAACCAAGGGTGAGAATAATATTTTAGTTTAAATTAATTTAAAAATAAAATGGCTAGAGTATGTGACTTTACTGGTAAAGGTACAAAATCAGGACAAAATAGATCTCATAGTATGAGAGCAACAAAGAGAACATTTAAACCAAACTTGGTTTATAAATGGGTGACTTTTGAAGATGGAAGAAAAATTAGAGTAAAAATAAATGCAAAATTGTATAAAAAAATGCGTTGATTTGTGTAGAAGTATTTTTATAAATGTTTTTTGCTAATTTATAATAGTACTTAATGTTAGTTAGTTGATAGAGCAATCCCGCTATTACAGCGGGAGTGGTCGAGGGTTCAGAAAGATTGAGAAAATATAGGCTAGTAGCTCAACTAATTGTGTTGAGCAATCCCGCTATTACAGCGGGAGTGGTCGAGGGTTCAGAAATTGAGAAAATATAGGCTAGTAGCTCAACTAATTGTGTTGAGCAATCCCGCTATT
>DAOTFU010000022.1:9243-9740 GCA_035446765.1 Candidatus Absconditabacterales bacterium | reverse complement strand
ACAGCGGGAGTGGTCGAGGGTTCAGAAATTGAGAAAATATAGGCTAGTAGCTCAGTCGGTAGAGCAACGCCCTTTTAAGGCGGTGGTCGAGGGTTCGAATCCCTCCTGGCCTAAATTGAAATTGAAAATATTAAATATAAAATTATCATCTAGGTGGTAATTTTTTTAATTGACATAATATAAATGAAAACTCGATGAGTATATATATTAAAGGGAACAAGGTATTATGTTTGATATACTTGAAATTTGGAATTAAGACTAAAAGAACATAATAAATGAACGACAAAAACTACAAGAGATTTATGAGATTGGCAATTTGTAAAATTTATTGAATGTAAAAATAAAACAGAAGCGATAAAATTAGAAAGAAAAATTAAAAGGTGATGACATATAGAAAGATGGATTAACTAATCGATATAGCAATCCCGCTATTACAGCGGGAGTGGTCGAGGGTTCGAATCCCTCCTGGCCTAAATTGAAATTGAAAATATTAAATA
>DAOTFU010000022.1:0-9143 GCA_035446765.1 Candidatus Absconditabacterales bacterium | reverse complement strand
GAGGGTTCGAATCCCTCCTGGCCTAAATTGAAATTGAAAATATTAAATATAAAATAAAAAGTTTCCAATGAATGGAAATTTTTTTTATTCAAAGTTTTTGAGTTCTTCACATACTTTGTAGAAAGTGCAATCACTACATTTTTGCAAGTCTGATGTTCTATGAAATTCTGTACTTGGTAGTGGTTTGTTTTCCTCTACATTTTTGTCTATTATTAAATTTTTTTGTATCTTGGTATCATCTATGATTTTTTGTTCGATTTGTTGGATATCTTCTTTGGTGATATTTCCACCAAATTGTTGTATAGATTTTAAATATACCTCAAATCATTTAGATTTGAAAGAATTTATATTTTCGATTCAGATTTTTTGTAGTACCTTGTATGCATATACTTTGAGTTGATCTGATATGTGGTTTTCTGATTTATCTGGAGTTTTTCAACTTTTTCGATCATATATAATATATTCTCAATCTTTGGTTACAATTCAAAAATCTGGCTGAGCATAAACACTAATTCACATTAATTCTGGTATATTATCTATTTCTATTTTCATAGATTCAAAATCCTTTTCTTTTGGTTCTATAAAAAATTTGTTTGTTTTGTCTGAGAAATGCTGCTTGATGTCGTTGTGAAAATCACTTTCTAAGAACTTGTGAAAGCTTTCTAGTATTTGTGTCTTTGATGTATTGTAAACGTCGTCTATGTTTTGTCAGTAGTAATGTTCTGTCAGTCAAAATTTTAGTCTAGGGTCGTATGACATATAGTTTCTGTTTTTGGATATTTTGTATTCTTTGTCCATACTTTTGATCATTTGATCTTCTATTTCTTTTGTTTTCTCTCTTGTGGCTTCTTCTTTTTTTAACAAATGCAAATAATCTGACATAAGATCATGTATCTTTTCTCAAAATCGCATGTGAATACTCTTGAGATTTTTGGCTAGCATTGCTTGATTCCATACTCCTTGATCTACTTCTTTTAGATAATTTGAGTATGTAGAGAAATAGTATTTTTTGGTACAATAGTGCAGTATTGTGGATTTTGAAATAGATCGTGAAAGTGGAATCTTCATGTGAGTGCAGAGTGAATAGTTTAAAGTTAATAGTTTAGGTACTTTTATATTTTAATACTTTGTGTAGGGGAGGGTTTTAAACCCTCCCTTACGAGAATAGTAATTTTATGATAAATATATTATTTTATATATCATGATTTAAATGATTTTCGGTTCATTGATTTTTTTCATTCTGGTTTGAATGATATATCAATGATTGATTTATTTAATTCTTTTCAGTTGATTAGTGCTTTGTTTTTTTCTGTTTTAAATAGTTTTTCATCTATTTTTAGTTTTTCGATGATTACTCTTTTTTGTTTTAAATCCCTCTGTTCCGATTTATCGTAATTTTCTCCCTTTACAAAGGGAGAAAAATTAAAGTAGATTTTTGGTCGAAGAGCATAGCCTCTATATTTTTTATAAACATTTTCTAATTTGTCTTTATTAATACTTATTTCTCATTCATCTTTTTCTATTTTTTGACAATAAGTTGCTTGTTTTTCGTTTTGTTTAACTTCTCATAATAATCCTTTTCAGTAGTTAATTAATGTGTGGTTTAAAAATCTTGGTCATTTTTTTTTCATTCGTTCAATTAGATCTATTGTGGTTCGATCAAAATTTAGTTTGGTAGATAATTTATCTATCATATTTCCAGTATCCATAGTGGCGTCCATTTTCATGATTGTGATACCAGATTTTTCTTCATTATTCAAAAAGACTGATTGTATTGGACTTGCTCCACGGTATTTTGGCAAGAGTGATCAATGGACATTGATTGGGGCAATTTTTGGTATGTCCAAAATGTATTGTGGTATGATTTTTCCATATGCTATGACGACTATATAATCTGGTTTTTTAGCTTCGAGTCGAAGTTTGAAATTGTTTGCTTCTTCTGCGTATTTTTTGGAATCCAAACGAAGTGAATTCGGTGTTCGAATGTCTTTAGATTTTATTATTTTTTCTCATTCTGTTTTGATAATGTTTGGTTTTAGTTCCATACCTCTACCACTTTTTTCATCTGGATTTGTCACAATTCATTTGATATCAAATCTCTTGTCTTTGTTGAGTTGTTTTAGAAATGGTACTCATATGGGTGCTGATGAGAAAAACACTATATCATACTTGTGTGGATCATATATTTTCTTTTTTGATCATACACAAGAAAAAACTCTTTCTATTACCTTGGGAAATCATGATAAGAATCCATATCTTTTGAATGATAAAATGCTGTATTGACTACAATGTGGTTCATGAGCACAGATTTTTCATTTAAGCCAAAGTGATGGCAATCATTTGTCAGGAGAAAGTGTGTATTGGTATATTTTTATGAAAAATATAGATGTTTGAGCCAATATTTTGTCTATCAGTTTTAATATAACCATTGATACAATATATTTGTTATAAATACTTTTTTTATATTTAATGTGTTTAGATTTTCAATCAGAAAAATATTAAAAAATCCTCATAAGATGGGGATTTTATATTTTGTGTTTGAAATTATTTTTTTCTTGGTTTTCTTTGTCCTTCAGATCTTGGTCTATATCCTCAGCTACTTCTTCAATTTCAGCTTTTTTCTCTTGGTCTAAATCAACCAGATCTACCTCTATCTCATCCTTTATGGTGATTTCCTCCGCTTCTTCATTTGTCTTTGGCTTTGGTGACTATAGGTTTTCATCAGCTAGCTCTTTCTTTGTCAAACATCTTGATAATACTTTCAGCTTCTTCAAATGGAACGTTGATAAATGAAAAGTCTTCCAATAGACACAAATCATCAATTATATTTGATCTAATGTTTGCAATATTGCAAATGTGGTCAATCATTCCTTTTGGTGTGAATCAGTGTTTTCTTCATAGTGCTATAAACAATCTTGTTGTTCAAGCTCTATTTATGCTACTTGATCAGATCTCTTTATATTTAGAAATATTTAATTCGTTACTATAAGTTATTTTTAACAAAGATGCTAATATTTCAACAGGGTCTTTGTCTCATATAATTTCATTTGCCAATGCCAATTGTTCTTTATATTCATCATTGTTTATAGAGCTTTCAATGTCATTGATTAGTTTTTGTTTTTTGGAACTAATAATGTCACTTGCATTTGGTATTGTTCATTTTTTGATATTAGTTTTTGTTATTTTTTTGAAAAATGATAATCTCCCGTATTCAGATGGTGTAATAAGTGTGATAGCAATACCTTTTTTACCAGCTCTTCATGTCCTACCAATCCTATGTACATAGCTTTCTGGATCTCCAGGTAATGCGTAGTTTATCACATGAGATACATCATTTACATCGATTCATCTGGCAGCGACATCTGTAGCTACCAATATATTTGTTTTTTTGTCTTTAAACCTTTTGAGTATTTTTTCTCTAGAAGATTGTTGTATATCTCAGTGTAATGCTTCTGCTATATATCATCTTTCTGTTAGACGATTTACTATAAAATCTACATCTACTTTTGTCCTACAAAATATAATACCATAAAAATCTGTTTCCATATCTATTATCCTAGATAGTGCTTCAAATTTGTCTCTATCTTTTACTTCGAAATATATTTGATCAGTTTGTTCTGTGGTCATTTGTTCTGATTCTATTTTGATATGTTTGTATCATTTCATATATTTTTCTGCAACCTTTTTGATTGCGCTTGGCATAGTAGCAGAAAACAATAGCACTCTTTTGTCTTTGTTGGTTTGTTCAAATATGGTTTTGATATCTTCTTCGAATCACATATTTAGCATTTCGTCTGCCTCATCCAATATCATATTTGATATTTTGTCTAGTTTTAGAGTTTTTCTTTTTATATGATCTATTACTCTACCTGGTGTACCTACCACAATATCAATACCTCTTTTTAGGGCTCTAATTTGTTGTGTATAAGATTGTCATCAATAAATTGGTATGATCGACAATCTGTCTTTTCCACTTTGTAGTGAATTGATTTCTTCAGCTACTTGTATGCAAAGTTCTCTGGTTGGAGTGACAATAATTGCTTGTATGTGTCACTGTTTAGGCTTGAGAACTTCTATCAAAGGTATACCAAAAGCTGCAGTTTTACCTGTTCAGGTCTGTGCTTGTCATATAATATCCAATTCTCACTTTAACAATAGTGGTATTGTTTCTGTCTGTATTGGAGACGGTTCTTCAAATCATTTCTTTTCTAAAGCTTCTAAGGTAGATTGTGATAATCAAAAAATTTTGAACTTTTCTAAGTTTGTCATAAATAATAATATTTTTATAAAAATCCTGTTTTTAAGCTATTCCTATTGTGGACTTGATTACAGGGCGGAATAAATTTGTCACACAGAGATTTTTGTCCTGAGCTTGTTGTTCTAAAATTCTATACAACAAAGATATTGGTCATATAATACTTATTTCCTATCTAAAAGCTAGTTTTTTATAAATAATTTGAAATTGCACATCATAAACATAATATGTTTTTTGATGTTTTATAATGATGTGTGGATATGTTGAAAAATGTGTATTTGTTTATGTGAGAGGAAAAGTATCTCTTGGACCAAGAGATAAATAGACGAACTTCCAATTTTGTACAAAAATTTGGTAGAGATTCTTTGTTTGTCTACAATATGGAAAATTGGGATGAGGTGTCTGCAAGTCAGTCTATATTTTGATGATGATTGTTTTCTCAAAAGAAGCTGACTATTGTCTATGGTGTGCCATTGGACAATTCTAAGTGAAATACTTTCAAGATAGCTCAGATAGAATGATTTATAGATAATTTTGTAAAAAAAGAATGAAAAATACCTCAAGATAATCTGCTTGTGTTTGTGAGTAATAAACCAGACAAAAGATCCAAATTTTTTAAGTTTTTGAAAGGTAACGCCAACATAAAAGAATTTAAATTTTTGAGTGATGGTGAATTGAGAAAATATATTAAATCTAATTTTGTAGACATTGAGATACAAGATGATGCAGTGGATTATCTGATAAATAAAGTGGGAAATGAGCTTTATCGTGTGTCTAGTGAAATAGATAAATTGAAAATGTATTGCAAACAAAATGATTTGCATGTTGTAGATGCAAATATGATTGAAGATATTACTTTTGGGTTTACAGAAAAAGATGTTTTTAAGTTTTTGAAAATTATGCTTAAAGATAAGGATAGGGCATTTAATTATTTGGAAAAAACAAAAAATCAGTGAATCAATCGAAATGCCTTTTCTGGTGGATTATATTGGGGTTTGAAAGTATATATTATTTTGTATTTTTTTGCAGAAAAATGAATCAGAGATATGAATCAGATAGCGCAGGAGACATGATTAAATCCATTTATATTAAAACAAAATCAGAAATATATGGATATTATTTTTCAAAATTGAATTCAATTGCAAAATATGTATAAAAAATTGGTAGAAACAGAGGTTGATATAAAAAGCGGTAAAAAAGGAGAGGAGTTCTTTTGGTTATCGGTCAAAAGCGTTATTGAGAAATTTAAATTATAATTTGAATATGAAAAGGATAAAGATTGGTATATTGGGTGTTGGTATATTGGGGGTTTGCGTATCATTTTTTGGTACTAGTTTTGCTTATACGCAAGACAAGCTTTTTTGTACAATATCTACTCACTCTATTACAGTTACGATCGATAGACAAAGTAACTATAAGTGTGATGAATATATTACTGTACTTAGGCAGGCAATAAATAAGGAATATAGAAATGTATTGTCTATACAAGAACTTATAGATCAAAATTATGATGTAGAATTTTGGTTTGCTATTAGAGAGCAAAAGAGAGAACAAATAAAAAAGATGATTATCATGAAAACACAGATAGAGGATGCAATATTGGAATTTCAGGAAAATTTGTTTGAAAAAACTAAGGAGTATATTGTGTTTACGGTGTCTCCGTATAGGATTAGATACAAAAGGTTGCTGAAGCCTCTCAATGATTTGTGAGAAAATACATATCTGAGTGCTCGTGTAAGAAAAAAAATCAACTTGATGCAAGAACAGATAGAAGTAATAAATGAAATTATGTTGGCAGAAGATTATGAATTGCTGATAAAAAAGTTTAATAGATATATTTATTTGAAAAATCAGATTGAATGAAAATAGGAGTAGTTACAGCAGGAAACGAAAATTTAACATTGTTTAAGTTTTTGAACAAATTTGATCATCAATATCATATTTATTATGATCAATTGAATTGGCCGTATGGTGACAATGATTTTGATGAATCTAAAAAAAAGATAGAGTCTTGAATAAAATATTTAATCAATAAATGAGTAGATAAGATTATCTTATCTCCAGTGTATGAATTAGATTTTATACAAGCCAAAAAATACAAAGACAAGATTTTGCCGATTTTTTCTGGCTACCTAGATCAGATTGTGCTACCGTCTTCTTTGGTATGAAAGATATGACTTTTTTGAAATTTTGCAGATATGCAAGTTGCACAAAAATTGATGGAGAAGTATTCAGAGAATTTTAAACTTACAGAAAATCAAAAAAAGATAAAAAAATTTAATTTTCCTTTTAAGTTTTGGTGTAAGGAAGTGCAGATGTGGCAATATTTTGCTAGAAAACTGTCTTTTTCTAGTTTGATGACAAATAGGATAATTAAATTTGATCTTAGGTATTTTAAAGACGCCAATGTGGATACTTTGATACCATTTGATTATTGATATTTCAATTATCAAAAAACCATAGTTAAATTTTTTAATCAAAAAAAACAAAAGTTTCACAAGATAGAAAAACTTGGAGAAGTTTTTGATAAACTAGATCTTGAGCAAGACCAAAAATATAGTGTAAATATGTATGTGAATTGACACAAAGAGTTTGTAGAAAGAGAAAAAAGAGTTTTGTGGAATTTACAAAAATGAAAAAACGTGGAACTAGTTTTCGAAAAGATTTAATTCCACGTTTGTATATTTTTTTAGATTATTTGATACCGTATACTACATTTACATTGATTGTGATTTTTAGTTCTCATAAGGATATATCAGATCATCATCACATTCATTCATCTGCTGACATTTCTACAGCATATGTATTTTTGAATACTGGACTTGGATAATAATCATTGATGTTTTCTGATATAGAAGTAGGTTTGTCCAATGATACTCATGCTACCTTTGCTAGTTCTTGAGCTTTTTGTTTTGCTTTTTCCATTGCCAATTTTCTAGCCTCTGTGTAGTATGGTGTCTTGTCTTCTATGTCATAATCGATACTATTTACCAAAACTCATCATATTTGAGAAATACTGTCTATCAACTTTCCGCCAACTCAATCATTTTCTAGGTTTGCATTTTTGATTTTGATTTGTACAGAGTGTCTAGCTTTGTATCCAATTAGCTCTCTTCATTTTTCTTTGTAATCATAATCTGGATATACATTCATATTTGTTGTTTTTATATCTCCATCTTTGATTTTATGACTCTCCAATATTTCCTGTATTGTATTTATTTTTTTGTTTACTTCTGTCTGTGCTAATTCAGTCGTATCTTTTGTCTCTTCTACAGCTATATTTAATATCAATATATCTGGTGTGGCAAATACTTCACCATCTCATTGTACAGATATAGTGTCTGATACTAAATTATTTGGCAGATTGTTTGAAGCATCTTGTATATAAAAATCGACATTCATCATAAAGAAAGCTGCTATCAGTATGGTAGCACATATTATAGCTAGTGAAATAATTTTTTCTTTTGTCATTTTTTTTTATTTTAAAATTAAAAGATTGAAAATAATATATTTTTTAATATATCTAAGTCAAGATTTACTCATAACTTTTGAACAATGAAAGATAAGCTAATACTGATGATGTGAGTCTCTGGTAGTGGTAAGACAACATTGCTTACAGAGCTTTTACAAACTCATTCTCAATTGATATTGGTGCCATCTTATACTACTAGACCCATGAGGAAAAATGAAAAAAATGGTAGAAAATATTGGCATATTTCTCCAGAAGAATTTCAAAAATTTATCGATAATTGAGAGTTTTTGGAGTATGCGTTGGTGCATCAAAAATATTATTATGGTACAAAAATATCTGAAATTCAAAAAGCTTTTGGAAAATGATTGACACCTATTACAGAGCTGGATATGCATGGATTGGAAAAGATAAAAAAAGACAATAAGTGAATTGATTATGTGTCGATATTTTTGGACTTATCTGATGATGTGATGTTGGATAGGATAAAAATGAGATGAGGTATTGACCAAGAAGAGATAGATAGGAGACTGGCTTCAGCTCAGCATGAAAGAAAATTGGCGAAGAATTATTGTGATTATGTATTAGATACAGACAATACTTTGTTGCAAAATATACAAAATATAAATAAATTAGTTAAAAAAATATTGGATGAATAAACAACTTACTCCAGAGCAAGAAAAGAAAATTAAGAAATCACAAAATATAGTTTTGATAGTTTTGGTGTTTTTTGTCTTGTTGAATATTTGAATTTTTATGTGGTTTTTGATGAGTCAAAGACCTTAATAATTTGCTATTTTTTTAAGTGAGTCTCGAGAAAGTTCTTCGAGTCTTTTTTGATTTTTTTTGGTGTGTGGGGATGGTTTTGTAATATAAAAAAAGTGTGTAAAAATTTGACAGCATTTTTTTTTTGAATATAATTATAACATACATTTATTTATATATATATATATCAATAAGAAGATGAAAAAGCCAATACACAAACACATTTGAATACACTTCAAGAAACATTGACACAAGTATCTAATATGAGCATGAGCATTGTTTGCTATCAAGTCAATGTTTTCTGTATTACTTGGATTATCTCTTTTTAGTTTTCATACTAGTGCTGACTTTTCTGATCCTGCTGCTACATGTAGTGGAGTCACAGAGATACCAGAGTCAGAATGTGTAGCATTGTTAAATTTGTACAATGATACAAATGGAGATAGTTGGAACGATAGTACCAATCGATGAAATACTTGAAGTATATGTAAATTTTGGCATTGAGTAAATTGTAGCGACGATAGTGTTTATGAAATTAGTCTTCAAAACAACAATCTTTCTGGTTCAATCGACCTCTCTGGTCTTTCAGGATTGCAGTATTTAGGTCTTCAAAGCAACAATCTTTCTACAATCGACCTCTCTGGTCTTTCAGGA
>DAOTFU010000021.1:1869-17638 GCA_035446765.1 Candidatus Absconditabacterales bacterium | reverse complement strand
CAAATATTTTTTTTATTTGCTTGATTATTTATTATATCTATAGCTTTGTTTGTGAGCTTCAAAATATCAAAAAACCAGCACCCAAAATACAACATATGAGATAATATACAATTTAGTGGTATAATAAGCCCAGACAACAACTATCCAGTAAATACACACAAAATATCAAATGAAAAACAAGATATAGGTATAAAAAGTAGTACAATCAATTTAAACAACTTCTTAGATCAAAATTTAAATATATTTGGTACCATAGATTCCATATGAGGAGAATATCCTGTAGTAAAGATAAATACTATCAAAAATCCTAAATCAAAACTCATTATAAATGACAATAAATATTTTTTTACAGACAAATTGATATCTTTTAACTTTTCAGAAGATACAAATATCACAGCCAAAAAAGTATGAAAATACATAAAAATATACTATCAAGACAAAGAAATGCTAGAGATAGAAAGCTTTATATGCAACAAAGTAACTCCCACACAAGATTGTGATAAAATGCAATTTGAATATATCAAAAGACTAAATGATGTTTTCACAAGTTTTCTATGACATATGTTTTACAAAAATCCAGATGGATCTCGAGTTACCTTCAATTGAAACACATTGGGATATATACTCAAACCCACAAACGAAGAATTTCTTTTAGACATATCACACTTGATCAACATCATAAATCCAAAATTTATAGCAGAATTTAAAAATGAAATCATATCCAACAATTGTGTAGAATGATCTTGATCTAAAGTCAAATCTATAAACAATATAAAAATAGACATAATAGATGAGAACCTTATCAAACTTGATACAACAATAATAAATCAAGAAAATACCACAAAAAAATGTAAACTTACAATAGATGTTCGAAATGACCGAGATGTAAAAACTATAACTATAAACTAAAAATTCTACCTGCAGGTAGAATTTTTAAATTTATTATTTTTTTTAATTTATTTCACTTTCAATATATTAATTTTCTTTCTTTCATTACCAAGCCTCATCTTTACTTCATCTCCAGCTTTATGTCATTTTATTGCAGCTCATATAGGAGAATCCAAAGAAATAAGTAGATCATCATCTCATTTTACCTCTACCTCTCAAGTACCCACAATCTTTACTTTATATTCATCTTTATCTCATTCTATCTTTAATACAACATCAGAACCATAACCTACTATATCTTTTTTTGTCTTTTTAGACTCATCAATAATCTCAGCATTTTCCAACAATTCCTCAATCTCAGATATTTTTGAATTTACAAAATCTCTATCCTCCATAGCAGATTTATATTCAAAGTTTTCAGAAAGATCTCACATAGCTTTGGCTTCAGAAAGTCTTTCCAAGACCTCGGGCATCTTTACATCTTTGAGTTCTTTCAGTTCTGCTACCAATTTTTCGTATCATTCTTTTGTGATAAAATTCTTTTTGTCTTTTTTGATCATAATTAAACTTTATTTATAAAAACAAATAACTTGTAACTTGTAACCTGCAACTTGTAACTACTTAGCAAGCACTCTTTGTTTAAAATTTTCAAACGCATGATTTACAAGATCAGCCAATATTTCAAATCATTCACGATCATATTCAAATATCTTACCATCATATTCCAATTTAAAATTTCCATTGTAACCTTCTTTCTCTTTAGATACATTTACCCTTATCAATACCTTTACATCATCTCATTTTGAATAAATCTTCTTTAAGCTAGAAGACATCTTTACTTCTAAATTGTTTTCTACCAAATCTTTTAATTCTTCCTCCATCACCTCATTAACATTTTCCAACTTATAAACAACATTTAGTCTTTGCATATTACAATAATATTATTTTATAAAAACAACAGTACAAAAGATACATAAAATAGCTCAAAATTCAATCCCAAATAATAATTACAATTCTAATTTTTTCATAAAATCTTTTTTTACATCATCTTTCTTTTTCTTGTCTCTAAGGCTCAAATATCATTTTCTAAACAATTCTCTCATATCAGCATAATATACCAAATTTAATACCTCTGCTATAGTTGCCCATTTATATTTTCAAAGATATCACTCTACAAGTTGAATGTCTACCAAATCTGGATCTCCCTCATATTGCATCAAAAAATATGTTACTTCTTTCTCAAACTTACCATTTTGATCTTCTAATCCCCTTATCATAAGATCTCATAAAGACTCTCTTATCTTCAATAAATTTATAGGTATACCAGTTTCTTCACTTACTTCTCTAGCCGCAGCTTTTTCAGCACCCTCCTTATTTTGCAATTTACCTTTTGGAGCAACTCGTTCTATTTTACCAGAAAGAGCATGTCTTTTAATCAACAAAAATTTTATCTCCCCATCTGGTTCTAGATAATATACTATTCATCCAGCACTTTTCACCAAATCTATCATATATCAATTTAATTATAAAATTATTTTTCTGTTTTCAATATCCAGTTTGCAATACTCAATAAAGATTTAGCTACAGGATTCTTTTCTTCTTTCCAATTTGTTATTTCGTCTAAAACACTTTCTCAAGATTCTTTTATAGCATTTTGAACATCAATATTACGATTCTCAATGCTATTGTATTTTTTAACTGTTCTTGTTCTCTTAAACTTTCTACCTATCTCTTTTTCTATCTCATCAGTATTTTCTAAATCATTATCTACCTTTTCTGCTTTCTCAAAAAAATCATCTATTATGGTTTCATAATCACCCTCTTGATTCCTAGATTCTGCTTCGGCTTTAGCAATATTTTTAAGCTTCTCCATATAATCATCAAAATCTTTTGCAATATCACTTTCTGATTTTTCTTCATTTGATTCGATATCTTCATTTTCATCCAAATTAGGATCGACTATATTGTCATCTTCTATGTTTTTCATGACTTAATAACTTGATAAATTTTTAACTAATGGTTAGTCTCCAATCATAGAAACTACCTTATTTAATATTGCTACATTTTTCTTATAATCTACTCTAGTTGGTCAGACTATACACACCATTCATTCATACTCTTCTACTACTATCTTTGCATATATACAAGAAACTACTATCTTCTTGTCTTGTATAAAAGTATAATAAACTTTGTTTCTCTTTAGCATCTTTGAGTCCAATTGCTTGACCAAATCTCTAGTCTCAATCAATTTTACTATATATCTAGTAGTATCATATTCATCTCTCAAATCATCTCTCAAAATATTATTCATACCAAGATAATAATATTCATCACTTTTGAGAAATCATACAACAACTCAGTCTGCTACAGCTCATAGATTCTCTACCAAATATTTAAGTCATTTCCTAGCATTTTCCAATTCTAATTCCTGTTGATCTACTACGTTAGACATATAATTTTCTATATAAGCCATCAAACCACTAACTGTAGGTATCCTACCAGAACTATTGTAAGGTTGGTAAACCATACCAGCTTTTTCAAGCAAATTTAAATATTTTCTCAAAGTAGATGGAGCATATTCCACCGAATCCAAAGAGTTTAATGATTTAGATCATACAGGATCTCAACTAGAAATATATTGGTCTATAACCAAGTCTAATAAAGCCAGTAATTTGTCATCCTTCTTCATCCAAAAAAATATAGAAGAAATAAATCTATCAACTAAAATTTTTATATAAATTCAAAACAAAAAAACAATATTAAAAAAACCAAATTAAATATTTGGAATTTATAGATCTATATTTTAAAATATATTAATTGTAAATTGTTAATTGTTAAGCTCCTTTTCCCATATAAGTTTATTTATTGAAAGTCTAGTAGGGGTTGCGTTGCAAAATTCATCTATCGTCAAAAGTAAAAATCATTTGATACCTCTCATGATAGAATTTAAATTGAAATCATTTTCCCATATTTTTTGTTTAATTTTATGCTCTCAAACCACATCAAGACCTTTTTTGGATATGTAATAGTGAATATTGTGTTCTCAAATATCAAATTCATCTACAGGCTCATGATCCAATTGGTGTATTTGTCTTGTACTTTTATGATCCAAAAATACCAAATAATCATTCAAAAAATCTATATTTGAATAAATATTTTTAAGTTTATAAGCGTGAAAATATCACAAAAAGTCTTCAATTTCCTCTTTGAGATATCAGGCTATATCCATATCAGACACATGATCCAATATTTTTTTTATCAAAATATCTTTTTGACTCATCAATCTTGACTATTAAAGTTTGAATAAATTAATCTTTGTATTATTTTTAAAGTAATTCAACAAATGAATATCATGAGTAAACACAAGTACGGTTTTACCAGATTTATGAAGCTTAATAAGCATATCAGCAATTTTTTGTGTACCATCTCGATCTAAATTACCAGTAGGCTCATCAGCAATAATCAATTCTGGATCATGAATCAATGCTCTAGCCATATTTATCTTTTGTTTTTCTCCACCACTCAATTGAGATATATTTCTAGATTCTAATTCAGCCAATCAAAACTCTTTCTTAATCTTATCGTATTTAGCCTCTATTGTTGCTTCTCCAAGTCCGTATATCTTAAGCGGATATATTACATTTTCTTTTACTGTCATAGACTTTATCAGCTTAGAGTCTTGAAAAATCAATCCAAGTTTTCTTCTATATTGTTGTATATCATCACTACTAAATGATGATAAATCTCACATCTTATAATATATAGTCTTTTTTGGTGATTCCAACTTACCAGTCAAAAACTTAGAAAAAGTAGTCTTACCAGTACCAGACTTACCCATAAGTATTGTAAAATCTCACTTATACAGAGAAAATTTAAATTTATCAAATAAAAGTGAGGTAGAATCAGCAAATCCCCATGTCAATTCATCTACATGAAGAAGTAAATTGTGTTGTTGTCTTGCCATGACAAAGTTTTTGATAAATAAAACTTATAATACAATTATAAAAGCCAAAAGTAAATATTGCAAACAATAAAAACATTCAAGCATAAATAGATTTGACAAAGCACAAAAAACACAAAAAAAAGGTAGAAAATAATTGAAAAAATCATATAAAACAATAAATATTAATCATTAGTCGCTAGTCTTTAGTCTGTGGCCAAATTTTTCGAGCGCTATTAACTAACAACAAAAGACTATAGACTAAAATTTTTATAACATAAAATTTCTTATGAATCTAGCAGAAATCTTAAACGAATTAAAACCAATATCCAATATACAAGAATTAGAAAACTTTTTTCAAAAATATTTAGGTAAAAAAGGGCAACTAAACGCAGAATTCTGAAAAATGAAAGATGCTAGTCCAGAAGAAAAAAAAGAATTGGGAGCAAAGCTTTCTGAATTGAAAAATAACCTTACAAAAGCCTACTCAAAAAAAGAAAATGAACTATCTATCATTGAGATCAATAAACAATTGGGGCAAGATATTGTAGATATCAGTGTAAATGCCAAAAAATATGAATGATGACATTATAATCTTTTATCAAAAACAAGAAGAGATCTAGAAAAAATAGCTCAAAATATGTGATTTACCATAGACTATGGACATGAAGTAGTGACAAAATATGAAAATTTCGCTTCTGTAAATATACCATTGTCTCATCCTGCTACTGAAATGCATGATACTATTTATTTAAATGAACAAAGCCCTGATTGAGAAAACTTTGTTCTTAGAACTCACAATTCAGCACATCAAGTACAAGATATGCAAAAATATTGAGTACCTCTAAAATTAGTTTCTCCTGGTAGATGCTACAGATTTGATGATATGGATGCAACACACGACACAATGTTTCAATATATAGAATGAATGTATATCGACAAAAATGTAAGTATAGCACACTTCAAAAGCTATATGACTACTCTACTTTCTGCTATCATTGGAAGAAAGGTAGAAACTAGGTTTAGACCATGTCACTTTCCATTTGTAGAGCCATGATTTGAAATAGACGCAAGATACGACATTATAGACTCAAAAACATGAGAGACTTCAAAGTCTAAACGAATGGAGCTACTTTGAGCTGGTATGATTCACCCAAATGTAATGAAAGAATGATGAATAGATCCAAACCAACGATCATGATTCGCCTTTGGAATATGAATTAGTAGATTGGCAGCTGTAAAATATGGAATAAAAGACATTAGATACTTCACAAACTGAGATTTGAGATTTATCAAAAGTTTTTAGATAAAAAAATAATTTATGCGAATATACTCAAATACACAAGACAATAAGGCTAGATTTTTATTATGAGAAAAAGGCAAAAAAATATTGGTATGTATTTGAATAAATCCAAGCACTGCTAAACCAAACAAATTAGACAACACACTTCGCTCAGTAAAAAGATTTGCTAATAATTTGTGATATGATTGACGAGTAATGATAAATATTTGTCCTCAAAGAGCGACTAATCCAAATGATTTAGATATTAGTATAAATAAAATAAATCATCAAAGAAATGTAGAAGAAATTTCAAATTTTTTTGAAAAAAATAATTGTGATATTCGAGCCGCACGATGAAATTTAATAGAAAAAAGACAATACTTAAAACAATGTTTGGAAAATATTTATGAAAACATAAGAAATAAAGCTATAAATTGGCATTCAATAGGCAAAATAAGCAAAAGGTGACATCCACACCATCCATTATATTTAAATAAGGATTTAAAATTAGACAGTTTTGATATAGAAAAATACATAAATAATCTAAAATTATAAACTAAAATCTCGTAAGGAACACTCGCGAGCGTTCCCTACACAAAAAAATATTTGATGTAAGGGCGATTACTAATCGCCCCTACTTGAAAACTTTATACTTTATAACCAAAAACAATGTCGGTAAAGATTACCTATTTCGTACACGGAACTACAACAGATAATGAAACATGAAAAGCTACATGACGATTGCCATGAGAACTATCTGAACTATGAATTAAACAAGCAAAAGAACTTCCTAATCAAATATGAAATCAAAAATTCGATGCTATGTTTTGTTCTGATCTAAAAAGAGCTATAGATTCAGCTTATTTAGGCTTTGAGTGATCTTGCCCTATAATAGAAGATAAAAGATTGAGAGAATGTAATTATTGAGACTTTAATGGACACAAAGGAAAAGAATTTAAACCAGATATAACAAAATTCATAGACAATCCATTCACAAACTGAGAATCATATAATAATGTAAAAGAAAGAATTTCAGAGTTTTTAAAGGACATTAAAGAAGAATATCAATGAAAGCATATTGCCATAATGGCACATCATGCACCACAATTAGCACTAGATGTGTTATTAAAAAACATAACCATGGAAGAAGCAATAAAAACAGATCGAAGAAAAACTAGATCTCGAAAACCAGGACGAGAATACATTTTACAATAAAAATTAAATCATGCCAACTTCGTAAGTAACGCTCGTAACGTAGTACTGCGTTATTCCCTACAACAAACCAAAACTAAAAAAATACCTTAACTCTGCACTCTTAACTTTTAACTCTTCATTAATTATTATATGCTAATCGCCATCTGATCACTCAGAAAACCAAAATTAGACGCTGTAGAAAAGGCTTTCCAAGACTGCCCATATTTTTGATGACAAAATATAAAATACGAAGCTAGAAAAACATCATCCGGTGTCTCAGATACACCACTAAACATAGAAGAAAATATGCTATGAGCCAAAAATAGGGTAAAAAATCTCAAAAAAGAAATCTCAAATGCAGATTTCTATGTAGGGATGGAATGATGAACTAGCCAAATATGAGATAGATATTTCTTATTTTGAACTACATATATAGAAAATAATAAATGAGAATGATATTATGGATTCTCTCCAATGATGGAAATACCAGATCATTTACAAAAAGAATTGTATGATAACAAAAAAGATCTGTGAGTGATAATAGAAGAAATGTCAGACAGGAATGATGTAAAAAGTAATAATTGAACACTAGGAGAACTATCAGATGATATGATCAAAAGAGCCGAATCATTTAAAATTTCAACTCAAGCTGCTATAGCACCTTTCTTCAATAAATATTGGAAAAACCACCTATAAATTTAGGCGGTCTTTTTTGCATTTTTCTGCAATCTTAGACATTATTTTTGCTGTAAATTTACAACAATAACAAAGTCTCAACACATTTGCAAAAATAAAATTTTCTTTTTCTCCAGAATCTTGGATATAGATATCTGTGATCCCAAAAAAGCTAGCAACTTTTTTAATACGTTTTCCATATATCTGTCCAGCAGTAAATACAATTTGTCTTTTCTTAAACAAAGAAATATTATCTTTAAAAACAGAATATATGTCAAAAACAACATGCGAAGACCATACACCACTCTTTAGATTACCCGAAATACAATCCTCTATATTCATGGTCTCAATCCTGGTACCAGCTACCATAAGATCAAAATCCCCAGACATTTTAACTCCTTCAGGTAAAATATAATACTCTGCAGATTCTATTCTTTTTTTGATAGTTTCTTGGTTGGGATTGCCCAACAATACAATTAATACATTTTTCATAAAGCTTTGTTTTTTGTTTTCAACTTAAATCATAAATATAAGCACAAAAAAGTCAACAAAAGAAAAGCTGTGAAATAATCACAGCTTTCTCAAATAAAGTTTTGATACTATAATGTATGATATATTACTTGATCCCTATCAGGACCATTAGAAACCATACATACAGGAATGCCCGTACATTCCTCTATATAATCAACAAACTTGATAAATTGATCTGGTAAATCCTTCCATGCTTCCACATCAATACTAAGCCATGAATCAAATTCTTGATAAATCACATCTTCAATCTGATCTAATTTATCGGAATAAAATTTATTCGTAATTGTACCATCTTTAAGTTTGTACTCTACAGCAATTTTTATCTTATCAAAACCATTTTGTACTTGTATAACGTCAGCTTTCGTCATAACTAACTTATTTACGCCATTAAGCATGCACGCATACTTAAGAGCAGGTAAATCAAGCCAACCACAACGACGTGGACGACCTGTAGTAGCGCCATATTCATGACCACATTCTGCCATCAACTTTCCATCCGGATCCTGAAATTTAGGATTACCTTCATGATAAAGCTCAGTAGGAAGCGGCCCATTACCTACACGAGTAATATAAGCTTTAAATACACCATACACTTCTCCAATACGACTTGGCGCTATACCAAGACCCGTACATACTGCACCACTTATTGTATTTGAAGATGTCACCATTGGATATGTACCAAAATTTATATCCAATAATGTCCCTTGAGCACCCTCGGCTAAAATCTTTTGACCTTCATCTAACTGCTGATTCAAAAAATACTCAGTATCCTCAATCGAAACATACATACGAATAAAATCAATCGCCTCAAGAAATTGTTTTTCCAATTCTTTAAAGGTTAAATTATCAATTTTATGAGAATGCAGAGGAAAAGAATAACTTTGGATGTATTGTATATGGCGCTGCAATAAATCAAAGTATTTTTCACGAAAATCAGAACAAAAAATATCTCTGATACGTAACCCCACTCTGCCTAAATCATCTTGGTAAGTGGGTCCAATCCCTTTAAGAGTAGAACCAATTTTCTTGCCACCCTTTGACCATTCATTGCAAGCATCCACAAAACGACCAGAAGGAACAATGATTTTAGCTTTATTTGAGACAATAATTCGACTCAAACAATCGGAATCCACAGCAAGAACCATTTCAATTTCTTTTTTAAAGGTAATGGGGTCGATCACAACACCATTTCCAATTACATTGATCAAATCCTTCCTAAATACCCCTGAAGGAATAGTATGAAGAACATACCCTTCCTTATTAAATTCCAAAGTATGTCCAGCATTTGGACCACCCTGAAATCTTGCAACAATGTCATAGCGAAGCGCTAAAACATCCGAAACTTTTCCTTTACCCTCATCTCCATACTGGAGACCTAGTAATACGTCTACTGTACTCATAATAAAATTTTTTAGTTTATGTTTATATTAATTATTAATTTTTTGTTAATTTCACAACAATTACTAATGATTTTATCAAAAAAGTCAATAAAAGAAAAAGGCTACATCTCTGCAGCCTTTTCTTCCATAACTCTTTACTATTTACTCTTAATTCTTCACTGGGTTTAAAGTTTTCTTCTCACTTTAATTCTTCCCATATCATCTATTTCAGATATTTGTACTTTCAATTCTTGTCAAATCTTGAAGTGCTTATCCAATTTGTCTGTAAATCTTTGTCCCAAAGCAGATATATGACAAAGTCATTTTTTACCTTTTGGTAAATCTACAAACAATCCATATTCCTCTATCCTAGCTACTTTTGCATCAAATACTTGACCAACTTCCAAATCCGTAACAATCTCCATGATAATAGCTTCTGCTTTTTCTATCATAACTTGATCTGGATGAGTCAAAAAACATGTACCATCATCATCAAAATCGATTTTAATGTCACCACATCTTTCTATGATATCATTGATTACTTCTCATCACTTACCAATTACTTCTCTAACCTTATCTTCATTTATTTTAAATACTCTAATTTTTGGAGCAAACTCTTTTACTTGTTTATTTGGCTCTGATATAGTTTGTAGCATAAAATCCATAATTTCATTATATCATTCAATAGCTCTATTTACTGTTTCATGTACAATATTCATTGGAAGTCATTTTAATTTTGTATCCAACTGTATTGCTGTGATACCATCCTTTGTACCAGCAACTTTAAAGTCCATATCTCAAGTAAAGTCTTCTGTACCCTGAAGATCATTTAATATGATATATTTTTCTATATTTTCATTGGCATCTAATTTTGTCATAAGACCCATAGCTATACCAGCAACAGGTTTTTTAATAGGTACTCCAGCATCCATCAAAGACAATGTAGAACCACAAACAGATCACATAGAAGTAGATCCACCAGACCCTAAACATTCTGATACAGTTCTAATACTATATGGGAATTCTTCTTTAGAGGGTATCATAGGCATCAATGCTTTTTCTGCCAATTTTCCATGTCCAATTTCTCTTCTACCTACAAATCTAATTGTATTTGCTTCTCATACTGAAAATGGAGGGAAATTGTAATGGTGAAAATATCTTTGTTGTACATTATCATTTTCCATATCTTCATATACTAGATAATCTTTTGGCCCACCCAAAGTAGTGGTTGTCATCACTTGAGTATCTCATCTCCAAAAAAGACCTACACCATGTACTCTAGGCACATTATTTACTTCACAATACAAAGATCTAATATCTTTTTCTCATCTATCATCCAATCTTTTTCCAGTATCCAGTGTACGACTTCTGATAAAATATTTTATCACATGAAACACTCACATCTTTATTGTACTTTCTGTAAATTCTTCATTTTCTTCATCTTCAATTTTATCTTTCGCTGCTTCCAATACTTCATCTTGATAAGCATAAAACAAAGAATTAAATGGTTCTTTTGTGTGTCAAGTCAAAGCATCCAATTTATTTTGTATCAAAATATTTGATACAAAATCTATCACAGCTTCCGATGGTTTATTAAATGTTACTTCTTGTTCTTTGATTATAAGTTTATTTAAAAATTCAGACTGAAGATCACATATTTTATCAATTTCTTTTTGTCCAATCTCAAATGCTTCTTTCAAAATGTCTTCTGGTACTTCATTAGCTCCACATTCAATCATGTTTATACTTCACTTTTTACCAGCGACCAACAAATTAAATAAACTCTTATCTAATTCTTCAATACTTGGATTTACTATATACTTACCATCTACATATCCTATCTGTGTTGCTCATACAGGCCCATCAAATGGTAATCCTGCAGCCATTACAGACAAAGAAGATCATACAATAGTAGCTACATCCATTTCCATTTTTTGATCCAGTGCTAATGGTGTGATAGACACCACAATACTATTGATCATTCACTTTGGAAACATTGGTCTCAATGCTCTATCGGCCATCCTAGCATACAATGTAGCAGCTTCTGATGCTTTACCTTCTCTTCTCCTATACAAAGCTCCAGATATTCTACCTGACGCAGAATAACTCTCTCTATAGTCTATCATCAAAGGCAAAAAGTCTGTCCCTGGTCTAGGATTTTTGTCCATACATGTAGTAAATAAAAGTACATTTTCTCCATACTGAAATCTAATTGAACTATCTGCTTGCATAGCCAATTTTCATGTCTCAAAAGACATTTGTTTTCAAGCCCATTCAAAAGAATGCTGTTTTAGCTCGAATTCTTTTTTTACAATTGTCATAGTTTATCAAAAATTACTAAATAAATAGAAATTTAAGATATGGAAACTAGAAACTTAGAGATTCAATTAACAAATAACAAATAACTCTTCATTTTTCATTGTTAACTGTTAACTAAATTTCTAAGCACCTAAGTTCCAAACATCTTAAATCATATACAATATATAATGATTTAATATAAAATTGCAAAAACATAATAATACTAAAAAAAGGTGGATAAAACCACCTTTAAAAAATACCAAACAAAATCAATTACACTTTTTTGCTAAATCACATTTCTCCCTCGACTGAGTAATTTTTTGAGACGCTAATTCATTTTTTTGCACTACAAAATACAATTTTTCTGCAAATAAATTCAATAAGCTTTGAGATTTTTTTAACTTATTATCAGAGACTTTTCTCAGCCTTTTTGCTCGACATAAATACTCATTCGCATCATCATATTTTCCGTCCTCCATCAATTCAGTTGCCACCTCTAAAGACATTCTTGCTTGATAATCCAATACTAATGACCATTTGTGCAATTGATAAAACTCAGTATACAATACATAAGACTCATCAATAAGATCCGAAACCTCATCAACAAGAACATCGGCTTCTTCAGCTAACTGGTTTGCCTCTTTAATCAATCTAGTTGATTCACTTAAACAAGAAAAAGAAATCATAAATACTCCGAAAAATACCACTAAATTAACAAAATTTTTCATAATAAAAACTATAATTATTACTCCGTTAATAACCTCAATTAAATTACATATTTATTATAGAAAAAGTCAACAAAAAATAATTTTACAACCGACCCTTTTTATTAAAGAAAACCAATAGAATACTAGACACAAAAAGCATTACTCATATTATAATCCACATAACATTTACATTTTCTTGTCCAGGTAAAACAATGTTCATACCATAAAACCCAGTGATAAGAGTCATAATTCATATCAAAGCTGTAAATATAGTCAAAACAGAAATCAAATGATTTGTCTTTATAGACATCAAAGAATTGTATGTATCAGAAAGTGTTTCCGTATTTTCATTTACTATAGCTATATTACTCATAATCTTGTCTTGTTTATACTGAAGATCTTCAAAATATACATCTAATTCTCATTTATATTTTTGCAAAGTTACTTTGTTTAATTCTTCCAATATTTCTTCTTGAGGAAACATAATATGTTTCAATACAATACTATTACGTCTCTTGATCAAAAGTCTCTCTATCAAAGACTTATTCAATTTATTTCACATAAACACACCAGACTCTATATTGTTCAAATCTTTTTTAAATTTATTTAAAGCGTCTAATACCTTATCATACATCACATCTATCATCACATACAATATATAATAAGGAGAAACTTTAAAATCTTCTTTTCAATTTTCCAAATCTTCAAAATATTCTTTCCTAATCCTATCTACATGATTAGTATCAAAACTAGTCAAAGATATGATAAAATCTTTGCCAATAATTACATTAAATTCGTTGCTATAGTATGTCTTTGTTTTGTTATTAAATTTTGGGAAATGTAATACCAAAAAAATAGAATTGTCATAGACATCAATCTTATCTTGAGTGTTTACTTCAGATATATCGTCTTCAATAATCTCATGCAAATCATACTTTTCTTTTATCTCACTCAAATCTTTTGTATCGGGATTAGAAGCATGAAACCAAGTCATATTTCATATTTTCAATATTTTCTCCATATTATCGCATTTTGCCCCCTTTGTGAAGGGGGAGGTGTCCTTTAGGACGGGGGATTTAAAATCCTCCACCACTTCGTGGTCCCCCTCCTTTAAAAAAGGAGGACAATAAAAAAAACTACTTAATAATCATTTTCTCAGCCATAATCAAAATCACCATCAAAATCGTCTTCTTTTTTCTCTCACTTATCTATGTAGTCTTTTACTACTTCTCACAAAGCTTCTACCAATACATCAAATTTTTTACTATTTCAATCATTGTCTGACAAGACATCAGATTGATCCAATACGAAACGATCTTTCAATTGAGATATTTTTGCTGCTTGTTTTTTTGGATAAGTAATATCTTCAAAAGGAAATTCTATACCATGTTCTAGTCTAATCATTATATCTCATCTCAAAAAAAGTTTATCCCAAAATCACTTTTGGTTGTGAGAAATAGTTTCAATTCTTTCCCAGTCAAATATTTCTGTTTTATATTCCAAAAGTCACTCTCGTAAATACAACACAATACCGCTTTCAGTCAGTACTAAAGCATCCAAGTATATATTCAAAAAATCTATACAAAATTTAACAAACAATATCAAGCCAACAGCAGCAAATGTAAGACTCATATATTCCCATTGCACATAATTATTTAATCACAAAAAAATCAAAATAAGTATAGCCAATATAAGTATATATTTAAAAACTAACTTAAAAAAAACACTTCCATTGTGTCCAATTACATGATGGATCTTAGAAGCGTTTATATTTCTCTTTATTATAGATTTTCTAATCATAAATTATGGTATTTCAGTACTTAAAAATAAAGTACCAAAAAAGCAAAATCTTTTAAGATTTTTTCATAGCATCCATTTTCTTTTGTTTTTCCAAGAATTTTTCCATTCTTCATTTTACAACTTTCTTTACAACTTTATCTTTATTAAAGATAGGATGACATTGATAACAAGTTTCTACTTTTATTGGCCCAGGAACTGTAGTATTTACGGTAAATTCAGCTCCACATATACATTGAACTTTTACATCTTTATGATAATCAGCATGTATTCACTTTTTCATTTTTATAATTCAACAAATTAAAATAAATATTTTTTTATAACTAGGTGTGTTATTATCTAGTATAATTTGAGTGTAATGGATCATAATCAAACATCTCTCATTCTGTAAACCAATGTTTGATTTCTTGTTCTGCTTCATTTGCATCAGCAGACGCGTGTATTAGATTATATACTGAAGCTCATGGATTATTGTCTACATAAGCATAAGATATATGTGCAAAATCTCATCTAATTGTACCTGGCATAGCTGATTTCGGTTCAGTAGGTCAAACTAATTTTCTAACATATTCTACTACTTCTACTCATTCAACAACCATAGCCAATACTGGTGTCGCCATCATGTCAGCTATAACCCTATTTAAAATATCTTCTCATTTTCTAGTTCACAATTGACCTATTCATTCATAATGTCATTTGAAAAAATCAGCATCTGGTTTTACCATCTTCATAGCAACTATATGTAAACCAGCTCTTTCAAATCTACCTATTATTTCTCAAATTACAGATCTTCCTACAGCATCAGGCTTTAAAACTACCAAAGTTCTTTGAATTTTTCACATTATCTATTTTTTTCTAAAATATAAAAAATCGTCTGACACATTATTATATTTTTTGGCACCTTTTTCAAGAGAAAATGCAATAAGTAAGGTAAAATTTTCTCTTGAAAATCAAAATTATTTTAGTATATATTACGTCAGTCCTAAATTTGATGGACTTTTTTGTTCTTTGTCAAATAAGATACATTGGGGAATCGTCTAATGGTAGGACAGCGGACTTTGACTCCGTCAGTCTAGGT
>DAOTFU010000021.1:0-1769 GCA_035446765.1 Candidatus Absconditabacterales bacterium | reverse complement strand
CATTGGGGAATCGTCTAATGGTAGGACAGCGGACTTTGACTCCGTCAGTCTAGGTTCGAATCCTAGTTCCCCAAAGTAAAATGCAAACTTATAAATGTAAAATGTTAAATTAATCAATAATTTTAAATTGTACATTGTACATTTAAAAATTTATAATGCGGGGTAGAGAAACGGTATCTCGTCGGGCTCATAACCCGAAGATAGGTGGTTCAACTCCATCCCCCGCAACCAAAAAAAATAACCAATAAACTCTGGTCAGGAGTAGTTCAGTTGGCAGAACGTCTGACTCTGAATCAGAAGGTCCTAGGTTCGAATCCTAGCTCCTGAAATTTATTTTAAAGGAGTCTAGGCCTGTCTACCGACAGGTAGATTCAAATCCTAGCGTCCCAATATTCAATGCAAAATTATAAATGTAAAATGCAAAATTAATTGATAATTTTAAATTACACATTTCGAAATTGCACATTTAACATGCCGAGATGGTGGAATTGTGCCAAGATTAATAAAAAAGGCACAAGTGCAACACAGTGACTTTTGATTAAGATTTAGTATCCCGCTGAGTGAAATGATTGAAGGAGTAGACACATTATAAAAATTGTGCCGAGATGGTGGAATTGGTAGACACGCCTGGCTTAGAACCAGGTGCCGCAAGGCGTGCAGGTTCAAGTCCTGTTCTCGGTAAATTATTGTTCTTTCCATATTAATGTATGTAAAGGCATACAGATTGAACAACGGAGTCCTCCGTTGCATGGTCCTGTTCTCGGTAAATTATAAAAACTCGAAGTTTAGTGATACCCAAAAATGTATTGAAAAATACTAGTGAATCACTATATCTATCTCTACCAAATATTCCGGGGTAGCTCAGCTGGTAGAGCAAATGACTGTTAATCATTGGGTCGTGGGTTCGAGCCCCTCCCCCGGAGAATTAAATTTTAATATTTGATGTATTTTGAATGCCTATTACGAAATCAGCAAAAAAAGCAGCAAGAAGATCTTTGAAACTACAAAAGAGAAATTTTGAATTTAAGCTAAGAATGAAAATGGCTATAAAAAAATTCAAAAAATCTGCAGAAAAATGAGAAAAGCTTACACAAAAAGATCTAAATACAGTATATAAATACATCGACAAATGTACAAAAATTTGATTAATCAAAAAAAAGAATTGATCAAGAAAAAAATCAAATGTAGCTAAGTTGCTCTCTTCTACAAATACAAAAAGTGACAAAAAGGTAGAGACAAAGACAGCACCAAAAAAAGCTAAAAGTACTGCTACAAAGGCAAGTACCAAAAAACCAACAGCAAAAAAAGAGACAAAATAATAAACATTATTTTGTTTACCTGCCAGTGTAGCTCAATTGGTAGAGCACTCGCCTTGTAAGCGATAGGTTACGAGTTCAAGTCTCGTCACTGGCTCCAGAGCAAAGTAAAATTTGAAACTAAAAATGTGAAATGTTAAATTAAAATATTAAAAAGACATATAAAAGCATTGCACATTTAATGAATTACACATTTAGGCATCTTTATGGGGTGGTAGTTCAGCTGGCTAGAACGCCTGCCTGTCACGCAGGAGGTCGAGGGTTCGAGTCCCTTCCATCCCGCCATTATAAACTAAATGTGAAATGTAAAATCTAAAATGTGAAATTAATCGATAATCAAAACAAAAAATGAAAAAGAATTTAATAGTAGAAAAATCTTATGAATTTGCTTTAAAGATTATAAACTTTTATAAGGAATTACCAAAAGAATATAAAAGCCTTTATCATCAGATA
>DAOTFU010000020.1:0-19241 GCA_035446765.1 Candidatus Absconditabacterales bacterium | reverse complement strand
CCAGTAAATAGTAAAATACTCTGAACATACAATGTTTACAACTATCTTACAGCTCTTAGTCTAGGAATACAGATCGGATTAGACATAAATGAATGTATCAAATCACTATCAGAATTTGACTGAGTAGATGGTAGGATGGAAAAAATAGAACACAATTGAGTCACATATTTTGTAGATTTCGCTCATTCTCCAGATGCACTAGACAAGACATTACAATTTTTACATCGTCTAAAATGAGACAATAAACTTATATTGGTATTTGGTGCTCCTGGAAATAGAGACAAGACCAAAAGACCAGAAATGTGAAAAATCGCTTGGAAATACGCAGATATTGCTATAGCTACAGATGATGATCCAGATACAGAAAATAGACTTTCTATAATAAATCAACTTACACAAGATATACAAAAATCAGACATACCAATATGAGAAGATATCTTCATCATCCCAGAAAGAAAATTAGCAATCAAATTTGCTACAGAAATAGCTAGACCCGGTGATATCGTAATGTTAGCATGAAAAGGTCATGAACCAATACAATGGACAAATTTCGGAACCAGAAAACGAAGCGATAGAGAAGAATTATTAAAAAATCTAAAATAAATAAGTCAAGACATAAAGCCATACAAAAACACACATTTTTAGCTAAAAAACGTCTTTTTCATTATAATTAAACAGTAAAAATATTTATTATAAAAAGTCGCTAAGATATGATATCAGCACAAGAATGTAGTAATTTACTGAAAGAACAGTTCCAAACTAATTTTTCTCAAAAAGAAAATGTTTCTCAATTGATGACAAACGCACGAAAAGAAAATAAAACTGAATGTTTCCAACATTTTTGAAGCATCGGAAGCATAAATTCTTATCTAACAAACATAGAAAACAATTATGAACAAATAAGCACAGAAAACAAAACAGTAACAAGTGATTCAGATCTAGTAAAAACCTCAGATCATAAAGAAACACACTCGGCTGCTCCAACGCAAGAGTCAAATATCTTGGAGGGTTTTTCTATATGATTAAAAACCATATGAATGTATGTCTTGTATGCTATCATTGGGATTATAGCAATCAAGCTAATATTCAATCTAATAAGATGCATACTCAGGCGATGATATGCTTTCCTAAACAACAATAGATTGGTATATATGAAAGTGTTGACACCAAAATGAGATAGCAAGATGGACCGTGAACAAGCTAAGGAAATAGCAAAAGATATGAAAGAAAAAATAGGTAGAATGACTCAAGTATATATGAACATGAGCAAACTATGAAGCCTGACTATAAAAGACAAAATAATGTATAGTTTTTTTAGAAAACCTAGAATAGTATTTTTGTACCACTATGAAGACTGAACATTAAATTTTATCATATGATGTTTTCCTGAATACAAAAAAATTATAGAATGATCTATATGATCTCAATATCCAAGTAGTTCTATAGAAACTATCAAAAAACCAAACATCTTCAAAAGAAAACATTATAAGGTAATGCCATTACAGTCTGAAAAAGATGAAATATATACACTCAAGGACTACAAAAAAATGTGAGATGATCCAATCAACAATATAGTAGATGCAATGGATAGCGTATCAAGATATGACACAGCTACTGTAATCATGACAATTAAACCAATGCCAGAAAAACGAAACAAAAAAGCAATGGTAAAAATAGACAAACTACACAAAGGATTAGAAATATCAAAAAATCCACTAAAAAAAATATGAAACTTTTTCAAATTTATATTGACTGGTACTAGAACAGCACAAAAAAAAGCTGAAGATATCACAATGGTACGTATGGTAAAATCAAAAGAAGACACAATCAACTATATGTGAGAAGAGGTAGGTTGAGCAGCATTTGAGGCTGGACTTATGCTTGTGACTACATCCGATGAAAAAAATAAATTAAAAGACAATATAGAATGACTTATAAGTGCATACAACGTTTATACAGATGAATATGGAAATGAATTAAGACAACTGGAAAACAAAGCATGACTTTTAAATTTTATATCAAAGCCACTCCGAACTATTGCAGCAAAATACAAACTAACCAATTTATTTTTCCATTCAAATATATTTACTCTCAATGAATTGACTGGATTATTTCATTTTCCAGACAAAACATACAACCGTTCTAGTATCATCAATTGGATGGAATATAAAATATTACCTGCTCCTTCAAATCTACCTATATTAGATCCCAAAGATGCTACAGATTATATCATTAGTGGTATATTAGCAGAAAAGTATAAAGGATGAAAAGTAGAAGAAATATTGAAAGAGTACAAAAATCATCGAGCAGTATGAAAAAAAACAGTAGAAGAAGAAAAATTAGAACCTATTGAAAAATTTAAACAGTCAGAATTAAAAGACAAAGAAACAGTAGAAAAAGACGGTAAAAAATTTGTAAAAACAAAGATTAAAAAAGATGTTTATGGATATAAAGTATTCAAATCTTGAGTACTACTCTGAACAAACATATACAGAAACAAATACGTACCAGTATATATGAAAAGAAATGATAGAACTAGACATCACTATTGTATATGAAAATCAGGTACTGGTAAATCTGTATACCTACAAACACTTGCCAGACAAGATATATGGAATGGAGATGGTGTATGTATTATAGATCCTCATGGAGATTTAATAGAAGATTTGTTACAATATATACCAAAAGAAAGAGCAAAAGATGTGGTAGTATTTGATGCTGGTAATGATGAAAGACCTATGTGATTAAATCTATATGAAATAAACAATCTAGATGAAGCAGATAGGACAGTAAATGATGCTACAGAAATCTTTATAAAAATGTTTGGTCCTGAAATATTTGGTCCAAGAATACAGGAATATTTTAAATATGGTAGTTTGACTATACTTGAAGACTTTGAAGATAGGCCAACTATATTGGATGTAGTAAGACTTTATACAGACGAATCATTTAGACAGTATAAGGTCAGCAAAGTAACAAATCCAATAGTAAAAAACTTCTGGGAAAAAACATATAACGCTATGTGAGATAGAGAAAAAGCTGAAATTATACCTTACTTCAGTTCTAAATTTGTATCTTTTAATACAAATAGACTTATCAGAAATATCATATGACAAACCAAATCTGCGTTTGATCTAGAAGATATTATGAACAACAAAAAAATACTTTTGATCAATCTATCAAAAGGTAAGATCTGAGATATGAACGCACAATTACTTGGTATGATATTGGTATCAAAAGTATACAATGCAGCCATGTCACGTGCAAAAATACCAGAAAAAGATAGAAAAGACTTTTATCTATATGTGGATGAATTCCAAAACTTTGTATCTGGTACATTTGCAGATATATTGTCAGAAGCTAGAAAATACAGACTTTGTCTAATAATGGCTCACCAATATATAGCGCAACTAGAAGCGTGACAGTGATTAAACAAATCAGAATGATGAAAGTGAGATGTGAAAGCAGCAGTTTTTGGTAACGTGTGAACCATGCAATCATTTAAAGTCGGTGCACCTGATGCTGAATTTTTGGAAAAAGAATATCAACCTGTATTGGGTTCTGGAGATATTAGTGGTATAGCAAACTACAAAGCATATATAAAACTTAATATAGACAATTCTACTACTCGTCCATTTAGTATGAACAGTATATATACTATGGACTATAGAAACAAAAAAATACCAGATATTTTAAAAGAATATTCAGCAAAAAAATATGGTAGAAAAAGAAAATTTGTAGATGCAGAAATCACAGCTAGATTGTGATTAGACCTTGAAGAAGTAGATAAACAACAAGCTCAATGAAAGGAAATAAAACTAGAAGAAGTCCAAAAACAAAAACCAGAATCAAACAAAAAAGAAAAAACTACAAATAACAAAAAATAAAAAAATGTTCGATATTACACCGTCAGACTCAATGAAATTTACCTAAGAAAAATAGTAAGTAAAAACTAAAGCTCCGACCCAATTCGGAGCTTCGTATTTATAATAAAATATTTCAAGCTGTAAGTATTGACTGTAATCTGCGAACGAGGGCATTTTTGCTTACTTTTGTGGCTTAATTGTGACAAAAGTAAGCCATAGCGGAGCGTTTTTTATTTTAAAAATGATGTTACAAAAGCAATAAACATTCATAAACAAAGAAGATTTTCTCTTGCAAAGTAGTAAAATTTTGATATATTTTCAAAAAATGAGTGATTTTTATGTATTAATAATAAATCTAAAATGCTTTTTGATTTCAACACATTTGTACAAGAGTTGAGAGAAAACCCTGAAAAGAAAGAAATAGTATCAAAATACGAAAAAGTTTTTGGTGAAATATGATGAGGTATCAAAGAACAGCTACGATACACAGAATACCTCAAAGACTTTAAACCAGTAAAATATTTAATACCAGATGAACTAGAAAACGACTTTGATCGAGACTTATTACAACAATTGGTATTGTGATCTTTCTCTAGTGACTATGAACTCAAAGAACAAAAAGAATCAGATCCAGAATTATTTATCGCAGTAAAAAGTGGAGAACAAAGTGTAGTAAAAAAAGTATCAGAATTACGATCATTTCAAATACAAAGATTGTATGAAATATATGTAGAAGAACAACTAAATCTACATGTACTAAAGGCTGAAGATGAAAATGAAAAAAATGCTATAGAACAAGAAAGAAAGATGAGACTCAAAAGACGACAAGCAATACTAGAGACAATGTGAATAGCAAAAGAAGCTCAAGAAACCAAAAAAGAACAAGAAAAAAACTTAGACGATCTTATGTGAAAATTGTAAAAAATAATATACAAATATACAAAAAAATCAGCATCAAAGCTGATTTTTTTAAAATTTATAAATTATCTAACCATACTAGTATTAGCCAAAAAACTTGGAATCGGCTGACCATATATCGCCTGTAGTCCAACCACTCCATTGTGGTAAGTACCAATACTTTGTACAAAAAATTTATTTGTAGCTATGTTAATTTTTTTGTCTAAACCTCATTCTGTAATATCAGGAATATCTATGCAAAATGATACACTATCATCATCTACATTTGATATTACAAAATATATCAAATTGTCACTATTTTCAAAAATACCTTCATCATAATAATCTACAAAATGATCATAATATCTAGAAAATAAATCTTTTTTAGAATCTAATGTTTTAATTAAAACATAATCTCTATCTACTGTGTCACCTGAAAATATTACCAAACCAACACTCAAATCATTGGGAAAATCATTATTAGATACAAAATTAATCTTATCCATATACTTTGCAATACTCTTATAATCTGGTTCTGGCTGTTGAAAAAACTCAAAATGACTATCTGGTACATTTTGCACAAACAAAGGTAGTACAAAAGATTCTCATCTATTTAGCACAAAAGCATTGTTATCATCACAGCCAGTACTAAGCCAGAAACTATCTGAAACATGATTAGATCTTCATTGTATTGACAAATCTAAATCACAATTGCTACAGTCAAAATTTTGCTCAAATATATCATCTTGATCATTGGAATCTCTAAAAAAACCTATACCTGCATTATCAATCTCTGTCAAAGCCAACTCTAAGCCAGCTTTTGAAATATAATAAGATTTGTAATAATCATTTATTTGACTAGTATAAGACATCATTTGTTTTACAAAATGCATCGTCAAAACTCACATCAAAGAAGATGCCAGCAACACAAAAATCACCAAAATACTGATATTTCATTTTATCTTATTTTTACATAAACTATCTTGCTTTAGAGGCATAATCAAAACTAATTATTAAAGAATTCTTGTACAAACATAGATACATTATTGGTCCAATTGTCTCAATCATATCCTATACTATAAAATTCTGCCAAAAACCAAAATCACGGATTGGCTATACAAGCCAAATAATTATCACCACAGCTTGAATCAGAATCATACTGATCTATATTAGCATAAGGAATTATTTTGAAATAAACATTAGACAAAAATACGCCATCATTTGTCAGCTTTATTTCTTGATCATTTTTTCTAAGTCGTAAACTGCAAATATCAGTATTTTCTTGCAAATCTCCAAAATCATCAAGACAATTTCATCTAGTATATATCTCTATTTCACCATCTTGACCACTTAAATACAATATTTCATAAATTCAATTGCTTCAAAGTAATCAAGTAGAATATTTTTGATAATCAATACTATTTCTATCTGACATATTTTGCAATACTTCAGACACAAACAATAACTCTTGATTTAATATCTTTTGCTGCTCTATCCTAAATGAAACCTTAGATATAGTAATATAAGTTTTAAACAAAATTCATGATAATATACCAATTATCACAACCACCATAATAATCTCTACTATAGTAAACGCCTTCTTTTTGATCATTTAATAATTTCATATAAAACTCTCAAATACTACCTCTCAAGTATTTGATCACTTCATATACAATACATGAGAACGCACTTTCAATATCTTATCATGCGGCAATACATCTTCTCATTCTCTTACAAGATCAAAAGATATATACCTGGCAAAATAGCTATCTTTTCAATTGACACCAGTATAAGCATACCAAGAAGTGTTGATGCCACCAGTAAACAGATACAACTTATTTTGCTTATAATTTTTGGGGAAATCTAGATACTTATCTGACAACTGGGTGTATAAATACAAATTAGGATCAAAAGATATCTTTAAATTTTTTCAGGTACCAAAAAATCCATCACACAAAGCATCATTTATATCATCATTCGAACGAAGCTGCCTTTGTAGATCATCCATATCCCAGTCATAAAAATCATTTTTGGGCACACAATTCCACAGAAATTCTCTTTCAAGGTTTGTATCTCTCAAATTATAAACCAATTCTATTCATTCTTTTGCCAAAAAAGTAGCTTGTATCCTAGTATTGTTTTCATCCATGGTACCCAAATTTGCAGTCACCAATCTCAATACCGCCAAAATACCAATAGAAAAAATTACTATTGCTATCATAATTTCTATAAACGTAAAAGCCAATTTTTTTTTCATACAAAAAAGAATAAATAAACCATTTATTCTTATAAAAAAATAATCAGAAAAAGCAAGATTCTAAAAATTATTTATCCTACAATTGTCTTTCTTTATCAAAAAACAATATTCCTTAGATTTATTTACCAAAATACAAATCTTTCATTGCTTGTGTTCATCAAGATCACAAGATATATCATAAGGCTTTAAATAAACTTTGATTAAATCCTGCTCTTCTCAGTCCAAAAATAATTGACTAATTTGATAATCACCACCATCTACAAAAGTTCTGCCAGAAAAAATTAAATCATCATTGTATCATAGATATTGATATCATATATGATTAGATCATTTCTCGAAATTCAATTCCAATTTATTGTATATTTTTTTATTTTTATAGCTGGTAAGTAAATTTTGAGAATATAAATTTTCATAACTAGACAAAAATTGTTCTTTTATGTTTTTTTGATTTAAAAAACCTATACGATCTCCGCCAAACTTCATAGTCGCTCACATCAAAACTCCGACAATAACTATCACAATTACTATCTCCAAAACAGTAAAGGCTTTTATCTTTTTTTTCATAATTTTTGCTTATAAGTTCTTAAATTTTTACATTTAAAATTCCACATTTTACATTTATAGTCACGCTCATTCCATGATTTGCAAAATCAAACCAAATACTCCAGATGCAATAACTACTACTATCAAACCTATAAAAATCAACATAATTGGTTCGATAACTTTTGCCAATCTATTTATGGTTACATTCAGTTCCTCTTGATACATTTTCAAAACATTATCTACTGAATTCTCCAAGTTTGCTGTCTCCTCTCATACTTTTATAAGAGCTGAAACATTACTTGGTACCAAAAAATTTTCGTTTTTTAAAGAATCAAATATTGTCTCTCATCTTTGCAAACCAGCCAAAATCCTTTCTATCATATCTTTATATAGGGGTATCCCCAATACATCTCTAAGTATAGAAAAAGTCTCTACATAATTCATACCACTTACCAACATAAGTTTCATATATCTACACCATCTCACTAGATAATAATACTTTGTCATCCTACCAATCAGTGGTAAAGACAACAGTATATGATACCAAGATCTTTTACCTTTCTCAGTAGAAAAATACAATCGCAACAAAACTACCAATCAAAACAAAGATCATAAAAGCACTTTCCAGTTGCTTGCAAAAAACTCAGATATTCATTTTAGCACTCTAGTGACAGTAGGCAATTCCATTCATTGGAAACTATTTGCTATCTCAAAGACATTTGGCAAAACAAAACCAAACAAAGCAAACACAGCCACCACGGCTATAACTACCAATATCATAGGATATATCAGTGCACCAATATATTTATTTTTTATCTCACCCATATATTCATATTCTTGTGCCAATGACTCCAATACCAAAGTCAAATTACCCGATTTTTCACCAGCTTTTACCACATTATAATCTCATTCATCAAAATAATCTGGCAATCTATTCATCGAATATGACAATGTTTTTCATTTGTGTAAAAAATTATTTATACTTCTAGCTATCTCTTTTACAGCATAATTGTCTGTACTATGACGTATAGTGTCTACAGCTTCTACCAATCACACTCATCACTTAAGCATATAAGACAATTCTTTAAAAAAGAAAATCTTGTCTTTACTTCCAAAACTACCCTTGTCTCTAGACTGTAAAAATCTAACTATAGCCTGATCTATAGTATGTCTTTTATATTGCTTATATTCTGTCTCTGTTTTTTTAATCTCTTCTGTCATTTATATTAAGATTCATAAAAATACAAATACATATAGATGTCTACATCTTGTGTTTCGTTGGAATTAACCACATCATAATTTATATTGTCTATTTTATACAACATACGCAAATCTTTTTCTATTGGTATTTTCTTTTCTACATTGTCTATAAAAGACAACAATCAATCTCTATTCGCAAAAGTGATATTCAATTCTATTGGTACAAAATAAAGACTTTGTTCAAATTGCTCTTTATCTCAAATAGATATTTTGTTTAAAATCCCATTCATTGTGCTAGAATTTTCATTAAATGGATCTTTTTTCAACAAAAAACTATCTATATTTGCAATTATAGCCTTTTCATCTAAGTCCATTTTGTGATTTTTCATTTCTCCCAACAACAAATAAGATCTCACTATACCAAAGTTTTGTTGTATTGTATTTGGTAGCTCTTTACATCACTTAAGCTCATTTAGACAAGTCACTACTTGCGATTCCACTTGTCATATCTTATCTACCAATCATTTGTTTGCATCATATTGATTTTTTTTGTTTTCAAAATTCAATGCTTGTAATTCCATATCAGACAATTCAATTCTTTTATTTTGAAACTTATCAAAATTAGGAAATAAATAGTTGTATCACAATACAAATATCAAAAGCAATAATATAATAGAATATACCTTATATCTTACTCATACTACTCTAGAACTTGTAATCAAAACCTCATCCTCCTTACCAGTTGGGACACTATTTCAATCTACTTTTTCTGGAGAAGATTTTTGCATCAATTTATCCAAAACTTCTTTATTTTCAGTCATTGTTTACTACTTTAGCATTTAAAACAAATTCAAAATATTTTCATCAGACTTTTTCATATGTTCTTATTGTCATATCTTCGATAAAATCCAAAGACTCAAATCTATCTAGCAAAGCCTGAAATTTACCATTTGGAGAATTGTAATACAAAGCTTTCAAAGAAGATACTGTACCCTTAAGTGTAATTTCCTCCAAACTAACATTGAAATCAGAAAGAACTATTATACTGCTATTACTAGAATCTACATTTTGTAAATCTTCAAATATTTCCAATATTTTTGGTATATGCTCAAACCAAGGCATTTGTACAAAATTATTTTCAAGATTTTTTGCCAACAAAAATTTATCATAACTTACTGCACTCTGATATGTGCTCAACTCTTGTTCTTTTTGAGAAATATTGTCTTTTTGTTCATCTATATTTCTATCTATCACAAAGCTGCTTATTTTGAAAAAAATAAGTCACAATAAACACAAAACAAACAATAAAAACAAAAATCTAAATATTTTCTCTCATCTACTACGAAACTTTTTTACTCTTTTTGCCATAACTAATAAGTTTAAAATTAAATGTTGAAAGTTATTAAGTTCATAGTAACACTTTACTTTTTGAACTTTACAAACTTTGAACTACTACAATTATATCTCAAAACACAATTTTATCAAAAAAATACAAAAGAAACCAGTATTTCACTACCATTTTACTCAAAATAATACATAATAAGTAATTGCAACAAAAACTTGACTTAAAAAACAAAATACATATAAAAACAAACCTAACAAAAAATAACAAAAAAATGAGCAAATTCGAAAAATTAAGAAATTATGAAGGTCGAGTAGTATCTTTTGAATACTCTGGACCTGATCATCCAAATGGAAAAGTAGGACCTCAAAAAGTACGAGGAAAAATATTGAACGTCAACATCAATGACTTTGATATTGAAACAAAAAAGGAGGGCTTTATAAAATTAACAATTAACGATATTGAAAAAAATTCAATAAAGCTTAATTAAAAAAACATTTTATCGATTAAAACTGCTAAAAATTAGCAGTTTTTTTTTCTAATTTTAAATTGAAAATCACTACTACTTATTTAAAAGTTAAAAAGCCCTTCAACTTTTAACTTGATAACTTTTAATTAGATTATGTCGAATCAAAAAGAACTAATCCAAAATTTAACCACATATCGAAAAGAAAACAATATTTTCCAAAAATCTATTGATCAAAGATCAAATAAATTACAAGCTATCACATACGATGGTCCTCCCTTTGCTAGTGGTACTCCACACTTTGGACACGGACTAGTTGGAGTGATGAAAGACCTAGTGGGTAGATACAAGACCATGAAATGATATCAAGTAATTAGAGATCGATGACGAGATTGTCATGGTTTACCTGTAGAAAAGGCTGTAGAAAAAAAACTATGATTAGACTGAAAAAAGGACATTGAAGAAAAATTAGGAATAGACAAATTTACACAAGAATGTAGAAATTATGTAAGTAATGTAAGTAATGAACGAAATACTTTCGTAGATCAAATCGGTAGACGAGCAGATATGGAACATGCATACATGACTATGAATCTAGATTTTATGGAATCTGTAATCAATGTATTTGACAACTTATATTCCAAAAATCTAGTATATAAATGATTTAAAATACAACGATATTGTCCATCTTGTGCCACTGGATTATCAAATTCTGAAGTAAATGAATGATACCAAGATAGACAAGATCCAGCAGTCACAGTAAAATTTGGGTTATACAACAAAAACAAAGAAGAATTAAACAAATATGAAACAACATCAGACTGATTTATAAATGTGACATGTGCTATTATCAAAAAAGATAATAAATTTTTGATGTCTTATAACAAAAAATGACAAAAATATGTATTCCCTGGTGGTAAGATAGAAAAATGAGATACAATAGAAAAAACAAATATCAAAGAAATTAAAGAAGAATTGGGGGTAGAAACAACTAATTCAAAGGTAATTTGAGAATTCAAGGAAATTTCAAAATGATGACTTTGGAACTTAATACACATAGAAACAGAAATCAACGGAGAACCAAAAAATATGGAACCTGAAAAATCTACTCATCTAGAATGGATAGAAATAATTGAATCAGATAATAGTTTTGGGATGGCTTTAAAAATTGAAAACACAATCATCGATGATACAGAAGAAATCATAAATCAATTTTATGATTTGTATCTTCATCACCAAAACTTAACACACATTACAAAGTGAGACAATCCTGTAAATGTATTAGCTTGGACAACTACTCCATGGACTCTGCCATCAAATAGTTTTCTTGCTATATGACCTCACATCAAATATGTTATGGTTTTTGATAAAGCAGGAAAAGAATATTACATAATAGCTGAGGCATTATTAGGTAAGTATTACAAAAATAAAGAAGATTATTTACTAATCAGTAGGTTTGATGGAAATAATATGGAATGAGTTTATTACAAACCACTTTTTGAATATATTAATCAAAGCAAAATACCTACCGAATACAAAGAAAAGTATTTCCAAATCATACCATGAGATTATGTTAGCACAGATTGAGGAACTGGAATTGTACACATAGCCCCTGCATTTGGACAGGAAGATTTTGAAATAGTTGCTGGAATAATTTTCCCTAGAGAAACAGCCAAAGATCGACTTTTCTTGCCTGTGAACGATTATGGTGAATTTACAAACCAAGTACCTGATTACGAGTGAACAGTAGTATACGATGCCAACAAAGATATCAATAAAAGATTAAAAGATGAATGAAAACTAATATTTTTACAATCATATACTCATTCATATCCACACTGTCGAAGATGTGGAACTCCATTGATATCAAAAGCTATGGATTCTTGGTTTATCAAAGAACCTGAATTGAAACCACAAACAGTGGAAAACGCCAAAAAAATAGGATTTGTACCAGAAAATGTAAAAAAAAGATTTATAGATACTCTAGATTCTGCTCCAGATTGGAATCTTAGTAGAAATAGATACCGAGGTTCTCCAATACCAGTTTGGCAAAATGATGATGATCAAGAAGACAGAATAAGCATCTGAACATTAGATGAACTCTTCCAAAATACAAAGAATGGTTCTCAAAATCTTACAAAAAACATCTTTATTAGACATGGTGAGACAGACTTCAACACAAAAAATTGGTGAGATTCTTTATGAAAATGAACTCTGACAGAAAATGGAAAAGTACAAGCTGAAGAATTAAAAAATAATTTACAAAAAGAATTGTGAAATGATGAAGATTTTATAGTCGTAATATCTCCTCTAAAAAGAACTTTTGAAACTATCTTACCATTTCTAAAAACACAATTTTGAGATTGAGAAGTATCCGAAATACATACACAATATCAAAAAATAGTAGATGAATATCAAAAATTACACAATGAAAATAAACTACTAGAATATATCAAAGATGATAAAACACAAAAATTATTTGAAATATGAAAAAATATATATGTAGATATCAGGATATGTGAGTTTTTCCACCCATCAATACAAGGGATTGAGTTTCATCACTGAGTAACCACTAGTAAACCCACAAATGAAAAAGTCTATCCAGGATGAGAATCTGTAGATAATATGTTTGAAAGATTGTCAAACTTCATAAAAGACATAAATAAACAATTTAAAGCAAAAACAATAATTACTGTATCACATTGAGATCCTATAGTAAATCTACAAAGATATTTCAGACACTTCGACTATAGAAAAAGAAAAATGGAATATAATCTAAAACATTGTGGAATTAAAATACACTATTTCGACAATACTACTCAAAAAGAAATAGACTTACATAGACCACATGTAGACAATTATCGATTTAATATAGATTGAAAAATATACCACAGAATACCAGAAGTGATGGATTGTTGGTTTGAATCTTGATCTATGCCTTTTGGACAAGTATGATTTATTAGAAAAAAAGACTGAACCGAAAGGTCTTACAAACCATTGATATATCCAGCAGACTGGATCATGGAATGATTAGATCAAACTAGAGGTTGGTTTAGAGTTATGCATGTTTTGGGTAACGCTATGATGTGATCAAATTCTTTTGAGAATGTAGTTATTAATGGATTAATACTAGCTGAAGATTGACACAAAATGTCAAAAAGCTTAAAAAATTATCCAGATCCTGAATACTTATTCCATAGATATGGTACAGATGCTTATAGGTTATATATGTTATCCTCCCCTTCAGTAAAAGCTGAACCTATGAAGTTTACTGAAAAATGAGTAGATCAAGTATATAAAGATTTTACAGCATCATTAACTAACGCATACAAATTCTTTGAAACATATGCAAAAGTAGACAACTTTAAAACAAAAAACACAAACTTATTTTTTATGAGGCATACTCATGCTGCTTGATTTGATTTGGATTCAAAATTAACACAAGAATGAATAGACAAATTAAATTCTGAAGAATTTATAAGTAAGGTTCTAAGATTAGAGTTGGACAAAATCTACTGTTCTCACTCAGACAGAACAACAAAAACTGCAAAAATAATAAAAAAAATATACAAAGAAAACTTAGATAAAGATCTTGAAATAATTGAAGATAAATGATTACGACAAGAATGATTGAATAATATAAAATCAACTTACAAAAAAATATTATCTCAAGAAAATGGAACAAATATATTGTTATTATCACACGATGTAGTATTTGCTGAATTACGAAAAGATATATATGGTAAAAAATGAAATTTATCAAAAGCTGAAATCATCAAACTACCAAACTACAAAATTTCAAATGATTTAGATAAACGGATACTTGCAAGTCTAAACGAGCTGTGAATTAAAATAGAAAATGAAATGAATCATTACCACTTAGACAATGCCAGCAAGTTACTTATGTGATTTATAGATAAATTAACAAACCGATATATCAGAAGATCTAGAAGAAGATTCCGAGCATCTGGCATGGATCAAGACAAAGTATCTGCTTACAACACACTGTTTGAGGTTCTAAATACTTTTGTTAAAATATCAGCTCCATTTGCACCATTTATTAGTGAATATATTTATTTAGAACTACAAAAATTCACAAATAAAGATCAAATAAAATGAGACTCTATACATCTAAAACATTTCCCAATTTCTTCTGACAAATATATCGACAAAAAACTTATGTGAGAAATTGAGTTAGTAAGAAAAATAATATCTTTGTGATTGTTTATAAGATCAAGAAATAATATAAAAATCAAGCAACCATTAGCAAAAATGGAAATAAAAATAGATTAGTTTTTTATTAGTCCTACAATAAAAGAAATGATTTTTAATATAAACAAAAAAACCAAAAAAATAATCACAGCAACATCAATAATAATTTGAACAGTAATTGGTGTATGATTTTTGAGTATGCCATATGTTGCCGTAAAATCATGATTTCTAACAACAATGTGATATCTTTTTATTTTTTGAGCATTAATACTTTTAGTAAACCTATATTTTGGAGAAATAATTTTGAGAACAAAAGAAGATCACCAATTGGTTTGATATGCCGAAAAATATCTTTGAACTAAAGGTAAAAACATAATGTTTGTTCTTATGGCCTTTACTATATTATCTGCATTATTGGCTTATATGATAGGTGTTTGAGAAAGTCTGAGTTATATTATTTTTTGAAATTTAGAATATACAACAATTCTTTGAGCCTTGTTTGGGTTTTTAATGTCTATTTTGTTACGACGCTGAGTATCTTCACTAAGAAAATATGAAAGACTTGGCGTTTTATTATTAATATTAATGTTAATATTAATATTTATCTTTTTTACAAAAGACATAAATTATACAAATTTAACTATTTTTAATAAATGATATTTATTTTTGCCTCTATGAGTGGTTTTATTTTCTTTAATAGAGTTTTTTTCATTGCCATCAGTGGTCAAGGTACTCAAAAAAGATGAATCACTTACAAAAAAAGTGATAATAATATGATCTATTATAACAATTTTAATATATGCTTTGTTTACTTTTTTGGTTGTTTGAATAAGTTGAGAAGGTACTCCACAGGTCTCAACACTAGCACTATGAACACCATTTATAATAATATGAATGATAACTATGTTTACATCTTACTTAGCATTGTGAACATCATTGGAATGAAGCTTTATACAAGACTATAAAAACAAAAAGAAAACAGCACGATTTAGATCTGCTATACTACCAATTGCCATATTCTTGTTTTTAGAAATATTTGATTTCTTTTCTTTTATAAACATCATAACCATATGATGAATAATAGCATGATGATTAATTGTAATATTAGTTTTAATCATACATAGAAAGGCACATACCCAATGAAATAGAATACCAGAGTACGAAGTTTTTTTGAGCAAAAGTTTGGCAATTTTAATATCTTCTTTATTTATTATTTGAATGATTTTTGAAATAGTTAATTTTTTCTTAAAATAAAATTTCTTAATTCTAAAACTAATCATAACAAACAAATCTTTCATTTAATATAAAAAATCTTATATATAAATATATAATATTATTTTAAATATTAAAAATAACAAAATGAACTACCTTTTAATATTAATACTAATCTACTTTTTAGCAGGTATCAAAATAGTAAAACAATACGAAAGAAAAGTAGTTTTTACACTATGAAAATATGAAAAAACATTAACACCATGATTTAAATTTATTCGACCAATAATTCAAACAACAAAGACTGTTGATATCAGAGAAAAGGCTGTAGACGTACCCAGCCAAGAAGCTATGACAAAAGACAATATCTCATGTAGTATCAATGCTGTAATCTACTATGAAATAAAAGAAAAACAAGTAGATAGATCAGTAATCAATGTAAAATATGTAGATTATGCTATGAGTCAATTTGCTCAAACCACAATGAGAAATATTGTATGACAATTCGAATTAGACGAATTACTTACAAATAGGAAAGAAGCTAGCGATACAATCAAAAAAATTGTAGACGAAAAATCAGATACACGATGAGTAAATGTTCTTTCAGTAGAACTAAAAGACATAAATTTACCAGAAAATCTAAAAAGAACTATAGGTAAACAAGCAGAAGCAGAAAGAGAAAAAAGATCAAAAATTATTACATCTGAATGAGAACTTCAAGCTGCAGATAATCTTAAAAAAGCCGCAGAAATGTTGGCAAAAGCACCTGGAGCACTACACCTGAGAACACTTCAATCTATCAATGATATTAGTTCCGATCAATCAAACACTACTGTATGGATGTTACCAATAGAAATGCTTGATGCCATAAAATGAATATCAAACCAATTCAGTACTGAAAAGAAGAAAAAATAAAAAATATTTTTCATAAGAAAAACAAAAAGAGTCGAAATAATCGACTCTTTTTTCTAAAATTAATTTTTTAAAACTTTAATACTAAAATACTTAGCTGGTCTAATCAAAATTTCATATCTCTCCTTCTCAATCATATATTCTCTAATAGACAAAAAAGTACCTTTTGATAAGTCTCTCCAATTATCACCAGACAATAAATAAGTATTAATAAAATCTAATTTAAGTTCAAACAATCCCAACAAAAGTTCTCGTTCTTTAGAATTATATCTATAAAAATCATTACTAAAGTCTGGATTATCAGAATCTGTATCAAAATCATCTTCAGAATCATAAGAATAATCACTAACATTTTCAGAATTTAAAGATCTCATCATCTTTATTGTATTCTTTCTATCTAACACTATATCACTTACATCACTAGATTCATAATCTCTCTGAAGAAAATCTTCGATTTGCTTAATTAAAGATTTCTTCTCAAATTTTGAACAGACAAGCCAATCATCAAAAAAATCTTCAAAATACTCGTCCTCATACTCTGAGTCATCATAAGATAGCACATTTTCCAAAACATCAACTTTTGTTTTATGCCAATCATATTCTTCTCCAGACTCAAGATCTTTAAGATTAATCATATCATCATTAATAACAAACGACGATAAATCAATCTCAAAATCTAACTTACCATCTCCAGTACCAAAAACTGGTATGCAAAAATCATCAGATTTAACTGAACTTACCAAAGATTTTATGTTTATAGCCAAATTAAACTTTTTATATCCAGATATTGCTTTCACAGCCAAAGTAGATATGAAGCCCTTCTGACAATCTTTAAGTTGGTATAACCTAATATTACGCTTTGGAAAACTTTTAACTCTCATAAAGACCTCCTCTTTTTAAGTTTAACAATTTATTTTTGTTTCTATAAGTTATATAAACAAATGTAAACCAAAACTCAACATCAAATACAAAAAACCCGCATATGCGGGTTTTTTAGAATATCTTATACCTGTGTAAAAGAATAATAAATATTCCTCAAATCACAAATACAGATATTCAAGATATCAATAAAGCATGAGATATGCTATATATGTCTGCTATGTAACCTACAAAAGGTATCACAATAGCATAACACAATCTAGATAACATACTTTGTATAGACAAGATTGTTGCTCTATTTTCTGAATCTATCAATTTGTTGATATAATCATTAAAAATAATTTTCGAGAATCATCTTACAAACTGTTGCAAGAAAGCAAACAAGAATCCAAATGCAAAAACAAATTTTCACATTAAGATATAACTTATCCCCAACAATATAAGCAACAATACAATAGACTTTTTCTCTCACAACAACCTTTCTATCCTATGCGCATATTTTCCACTAATACCGGCAAAGATCTGGAAAGCGGCAAATATTATACCAAAATATATTATATCTAATCATGCTAATTCAAAATATGGTTGATAAAACCACAAAGCTATGTTGTTTAGACCATAAATTAAACCAGCTCATATCAAAAGGTATCTTAGTTTATGATTATCAATTAATGCTTCTTTTACGATAATCAGCATCTGTCTCAAGTATCATTTCTTAATAATTTTTCTATGTCTTTTAGCTTCCTTCATAGAAAATGCTATAAACACAGAAGATATATTAAACACAAAAGACAGCCAAAATGTTAATCTAAAACTAATCTCTCACAAAAATCCTCACATAATATTAGCTACAGCCATAGATATCAAAAGATAAAAAGTACTATTTCCTAGTATTTTTTTATATCTTTTCTCCTCTCCTGCTTCCAATAAAACATCATATAAGAAAGCAGAGTTAGCTCCAGATATCAATGATATACCTATGGCAAAAAGTCATTCAGCTATCACAAATCACACAAAGTCTCATGCTATAGCATAATATACTATTCACAAAGCATGGATGAAAGATCCTATAATCAAAGATTTTCTTCTACCATATATATCAGCAATATATCAAGTTGGGATTTCTAATACTGTGACAAGTATAGAATATATAGATTGTAATATCATTATTTGCATCATACTCAGACCATTATCCTGCCAAAACAAGACAATAATTGGAGTCGCAAATAAAATCATAGACGATATCTCAAATCGGTAATATTTTCTTATATTTATTCTTCGTTCTCTCATTTTCATATTTTAAACACTAAAAAAGCCCCGTAGTTCTAGATATCTAGACCGGGGCTTAATTATATTTGTCTTCAATTTTAATTACGTAATACAGGAGACACAATAAAGCTTATCTAGATATACAAAAAAATCTGATGTCTTTACACCTACAGGTAGATTATAAGC
>DAOTFU010000019.1:0-19308 GCA_035446765.1 Candidatus Absconditabacterales bacterium | reverse complement strand
TCCTATTTTGTTTTTTTATGGGAGCTTGATAAGCTCCCTACGAGTAAGGTACAATAAGGTTTCTTCAAAGACTTATTTATTATATTTTTTGAAATATATGAAGTGTATCGGGAATATCGCTAGTAAGACGATGATTCGTAGTCATGACAATATTAGAGTTTCTTTTGTGTCTACATTTCTTTGTAGTATCAATGTAGTTTTTGCTTTTTGGATACATTCTTCTTTTTCTGTTTCAGTTCTTTCTCTAGAATCATTTCACATATAAATTGGTTCATCGCATCTATCTACTTCCCAGTGATTTTGAGATATATATTCTTCGTCTGTGATGATATTTGTAGATATCAATTTTTGTGCGAAGATGATAAGAGCTACAATCAATCCTATGAATGAGACAAGAGATACCAATCAGAAGTAGATTGTAAACAATGTGTGTTTCTTTTTGTTTGTTGGCATGATTAAAATTTTATGGAATAAAATTTTTGCTAATGGCTAATTGTTACACATATATTTTTGAGCTATCAGCTATTGGCTATTAGCTGTGATTAGAATAATCACATTTGTTCTGGTCAATTATTTTTAGGTTTTTTTGTTTCGATTTCTAGCAAGAATGGGAATTTTGTAGTAATATTTTCTCGTCATTTGATTATTTCTATTCACAACTCCTCTGCTTTTGCTAGCTTACTACCTGGTTTAGAACCGATTAACATATAATTGGTATTTTTATTTGGATTAGTATCAAAAGCGTATCAACTTTTCTCCATTTCTTCAATTATTTTTGGTCTAGGTAAATCGAAAGATCATGTAATACCAAATGAGTTTCAAGTTGAATGTTTAAAGTTAAAAGTTTCTTCTTGTGAAGAAAAATTTAATCAAATTTCTTCTAGTTTTTTGAGTAGCTCTAGATTGGTGTTTCGGTAATTTATTATTCATTCAACTATTTTATCTCAGATACCATAGATTCATATTAGAAATTCTGGATTAGTAAGATATTTGGAGATTAGATTCAAATATGAATCCCCCTGTCCCCCTTTCATAAAGGGGGTAATTGCTTTAGATATATCCTGAGCTGTTTTTTTACCAATTCATGGTATTCAAAGTGCATTTAAGAGTCTTCGAAATTCTCTATTTTTTGATTCTTCCAATTGTTTTTTGATTTCTGATATTTTTTTGTCGGCAAATCATGGAAATCTGCGTACTACTCTCTCTGTCTCAAAGTCTAGTAATTTATAGAGATCTGCTATATTTGATACGATATTGTTGTCTACCAATATTTCTACAATACTTTCTCATATTCATTCAATGTTCATACAATTTTTGGATACAAATCGTATTATTTTTTCTTTGATCTGTGCAGGACATTCTGGGTTTTGACAATAATAATGCATATCTATATGAGTTAGTTTTGTATCACAACTTGGACAGTATGTAGGTGGATCAATCTTTTTCCTATTTTCTTTTCTCCTATCTTTTATTACTCATGTGATATATGGAATTACTTCTCCACTTCTTTGTAGTCGTACAAAATCATTTTGGTGGATGTCTTTTTCTTTTATAAAATCAAAATTGTGTAAAGATACACTTGATATTGTTGCTCCACTTAATTTTATTGGTTCTAATTTGGCTACAGGAGTGATTATTCAAGTTCTTCATACTTGAAACTCGATGGACTTTATTTGAGTACTCACCTGCTCTGCTGGAAATTTGTAAGCTATTGCTCGTCTTGGGTGATGAGCTGTTGATCAAATAATTTCTCTTAATTTATTTTCTTTTACTTTTATTACTAATCCGTCAAAATCTATGTCTTTTTTTTGTAAATCTTCTTTTGTTTTTGGGTCTTCACATACTTTTATGATTTCTTCAATATTTTTTGAAGAAAAGATTTCAGAATATGTTGGTAATCATAGGCTTTTTAAATCCCCTCTACCCCCCTTCTTAAAGGGGGACTTATCATATAGTATTTCGTAAATGAAGCATTGAAGGTTTCTAGATGCTGTGATGTTTGTATCAAGTTGTTTTAAGCTTCATGAAGCTAAATTTCTTGTATTTGCATATATTTGTAATCATTCTTTTTCTCTTTGTTGATTAATTTTATTCAATTCTGATTTTCCAATTAAGATCTCTCACCTAAAAGATATTTTTCATTCTACTTTTTGTTTTAATTGGTTAGGAATATTTTTTATAGTTTTTACATTTTGTGTGACATCTTCTCATGTAATTCCATCTCATCTTGTGATTGCTTGTTTGAATATTCAGTTTTCATATATCAATTCTATGCTAATTCAATCAAATTTTGGTTCGATAATGTATGTAGGTTTTTGTTTTAATGCTTCAATGTTTCAATGTTTCAATGTTTCAGCATTTAATTTTTCTGTATTTTTTATACTATTTTTTTCCAATATTCTCAAGATTCTTTCTTCTCGTTCTTTTAGATCTTCTGAGTTGTAACTATTTTCCAATGATAGCATTGGCACTTTATGGTCTGCTTTTTTGAAATCATCTTGTATCTGATTTACAAGTTTTTGAGTAGGAGAATTGCTACTAATAATATATGGGAAATGTTCTTCTATTTTTTTTAGATAATCAAAAAGTTGATCGTATTCTAGATCTGATATAATCGGAGCAGATTTGATATAATATAGGTGATTGTGATCTGTGATACAATCTATGAGTTCTTGATATATTTTAGAAATTTCAGAATCTTGGATCTCGCTTATTTTGGTGTTTTCTAGTATATATTTTTGTAATTTTTGTGTGTTTTCTGATAATGTCATTTCAAAAAATATAACGATAAAACAATATAAAGATAGAACGATAACACATATGTTATATTGTTATATTGTGTTATTGTTCTATTGTATTATTTTCATTTAAATACTACTTTGAAGGTACCAAATATTACATATAGGTCCATAAAGATATTTCGATTTTGTATATAATATAGATCTAATTTTGCTTCTTCATCAAAACTTAAGCTATCTCTACCAAATACTTGTGCATATCCAGATATTCCTGGTTTAACAGATAGTAGTCTTTTTTGTCGTGTCTTATAATTTTTTACCTCTTCTGGTAGATGTGGTCTTGGTCAGATAATAGACATATTTCCAGCTATTACACAAAACAATTGTGGTAGTTCATCTATAGACGATTTGCGTAAAAATTTACCCAATTTTGTGATTCTTGGGTCATTTTTTATCTTGAATAATGGTCACTTTCTTTCATTTTTTTTCAATAGATCTTTTTTCATAGCATCTGCACTTTTTACCATAGAACGAAATTTTACAAAGGTAAATAATTCTCAGTTTTGTCCTACTCTCTTTTGTCTGAAGAATACAGGTCACTTACTATCTATTTTTATTAATATTCATACAATAAACATGATTGGTGATAATATGATGATACCAAAACTAGCTATTATTACGTCCAATATTCTTTTCATGACTATTGATCGTCCGTCTAGTTTTGAGTGCTTATATTCTATTGCTATTAGATTTGATATATTTTCTGGTTTGTATACTACATCTTCTAGGAAATATCATTCTGATATATGGTAAAATCTAGTAGTAGAAAACCTGATTTCTTCAAATATTTTTTGTAAATATTCTTTTGGAAAAATACCTACAGCGACTATGATAAAATAATTTTTAATATCCACATCTTTGATGTCTTCCGCACTTATAAATTCAGTTTTGAAAGAAAATCATTGCTTTATGGTTTTTATTGCTTCATAGCTTCTGTCTGAATTATCTCATATAATTAATATTTTGTTTCTTCAGTTTTTGTGTCTGTAGCTTTCTAGTCGATTCCATATTTGATCAAAAAAGAATAAACCAAAAAATGAAATAATTGCACCAAATAATATTATAAATCTAGATACTCAGTAATTAAATATAAATCCACTTCAAAAATATCAGATAAATGTAATGGTGATTATTCGATATATTCGTACTTTGCTATATGTTTGAAAGTAATTTTGTATTGGTTTATTTAGTTCGTATAGATTTTTGATGATACCTATTCACACAAAAGCACATGCAGATATAATTGCAAATAGCATTGTTTCTTGGTAATTTATCGCTGGTATTGGTAGTTGTATTCAGGGTATTAAATCTGTGATTAAACGTAACTTGTATATAGTAAAGAAAACTACCACTATAATAAAAATGTGTATTAGTGGTCTTAATAGGCGCAGAGGCACATTATAATCTTTGTTCTTTCTTTTCATTTTGATTATTTATAATAAATCATTTATCTCTTTTATTATTTTTGTTTTTGTATTGTCAAAGTTTTTATCTATTTTTGTGGAGAATCATGCTGCTAAGGTGTGTCATCATCCTCCAAAATGTTTGGCTATTTTTTCTACGTCTGTATTTTTGGATCTGAGAGATCATTTTATCTTGTCTCATTCTTTTCTAAGGGTCATAATTACCTTTGGTCAATCAATTTCTTGTATGATTGTAAGTCCATAACTAGCTTGTTCACTATCTATCATATATTCTTTTAGTTCGTTAGTTTTGTAGTAAGTATATAGTATATTTCCATCTTCGGCCAATCTGTCTAGAAGTAATTTTAAAAATTTCATAGTTCAAATTGTTTTATTGTTGATCATATTGTCTATGATTAGATCTTTGTCTGCTCATAGCTTTATGAGATCTAGAGCATTTTTTAGTATTCTTTCGTGATTTTTGTCGTAGCGAAAATTTCAAGAATCTGTAGTGAGTCACAGATACATATATGTAGCAATATCTTTATCATAATACTTTTCTCGTATGTTTATAGTATTTTCAAATATTATTTCACAAGTACTTGTAGCGTTTGTATCTTTTAACATAGTTCGATTTGATGGATTTGTGCTTCATTCATGATGGTCTATTGTGATTATATCTTGTTGGTCGAAATATTCTTGTTTATCTTCTATGATTTTTCACAAACGAGAATAGTCTGAGAAATCTAAAAATATAATTAGATGATAATATCCATAATCAAATTTGTCTTTTATATTTTCAAATCACCTTAAGAATTCAAATGTTTTACTTGCTTGGTTTGGTGAAAAATAATTTACATTTTTTCATTGTTTTTCGAGTAATTTTCAAAATCATAACATTGATCAAATTGCATCACCATCTGGATTTTCATGACAAAAAATAGCTATTTTTTGTGCTTTATCTATTTTTTCAATGATTTTGTCTATTGTGTTCATATTTTAGTTTCTTAATAAATTTTGTAGTTTTGTAAGTCATTCAGTAGATATGCGTTTTTCTATAGCTCATATTGTGATTTGTTGATCTCAAGGATATTGTTCCAATATTTCTTTCATTTTTTTGATATCGGAAATGTTGCTAGGTATATTAAAGTTTGTTTTATTTTCTTCTTTTGGTTCTTGTTTGGTTTCTATTGTAGCTGTGTTTTCTGGTTTTTTGGTATCGTCTTTGTTTGCTTGTCAGTTGTTTGTAGTGGTATTTCCTTCTTCTTCTGCCAATAATTCTATCTTATTTTGTCATGATCTCATACCTTTAGCTTTGGTTACAGTGATATTTTCATCATAAAGTCATCAGGCATTTTTTATTAGAGTTTCACGATCTGTTTTGATTAATTTACTTATTTTTGGATAATTTCATTCTTGTTTAAATCATTGAGCGATTACAATATCGAATTTTTTGAAATCTAATACGTCTTTAAAAAAGAATTCTCTTTTGGCAGATATGTCTTCTATTTCTATAAAATATCATTTTTTTCTAGCTCTTTGTATATTGGAAATATATCATGTGATTTTGTATGGTCATATATTTTTTTCTATATTTAGCCAAGATAGAAAAGTTTGTTTTTTGAGATAAAGATAGAGTCAGTCTAGTAGATGTCATGATATAAAACACTTAAATACGTCCTGTTCCATCATCAATTTTTCCTCAAAAGATGTTTGATAAGTTTTGCTAAATGATATTTTACTTGTAGTTTCATCCATACCAAAAAGTCATGTACTCATTTTTTGTGAAGATTTGGATCGTTCTAGCAAAAATTTTATATTGCTTAATAAAGTATTACGATCAAAGAATTCATCCAATCATCATGCCTTAATTAATCCCTCCAATGACTTTTTGTTTACCACTTTATCACATCTTTTTAGAAAATTCTCTAAAGAGTTATATTTTCAATTCTTTTGTCTTTCTTGCTGTATAAATTCTCATACATCAAATCATATTCACTTAATTCACAAAAATCATATCCTAATCTTTCCGTTTATAGCTGCTACATGATTAAATGATTCATTGATATTTGGTGGTAAAACTTCTATACCATGGTTTTGTGTTTCATAGATATATTTTGCTTGATCTTCTGTATCTTCTTCTACAGATCTAATGAGTGCAGCATAAAATTCTACTGGAAAATGTGCCTTGAGATAAGCTGTTTGATAAGCAATCCAAGCGTAACATACAGAATGGGATTTATTGAAAGAATAAGAGGCAGCTGGTTCTATCATTTTTTCATATACAAATTTTGCGGTCTCGGGTTTGTATCATCTGTGTGTTTGTCATCTTTTTGTAAATTCTTTTTTTAATTTATCTATGATTTCTTTTTTCTTTTTTCATACTCATCTTCTCAAAATATCCGCTTCAGCTAGAGAAAATCATGCCATATTTTGTACCAAAAACATAAGCTGCTCCTGATAAACAGCTATTCAGTAAGTAATGTCCATGATAGGAGATAAATCTTCTATTAATTTTTTTTCTTCATCTTTTACTATTTCTGGTTTTTTGTATTTTCTGATCAATATTTGCTTGAGTTCATCATGCATATATTTTACTTCTTCTTTACCATGTTTTCTATCTATGTAGTTTGGGATAAATTCCATTGGTCATGGACGATACAAGGCATTCATAGCTACAAGATCATTGATATTGTCGGGTTCTAGTTTTACCAAAAATCTTCTCATTCATTTTGATTCAAATTGGAAAATACCACTAGTGTCTCACTCTTTAAATACTTTTTCAAATGTGTGTTTGTCTCACAATGGCGGATGAAATGATGCATCATTGAAAAAATCCTCTAAGACTTCCGGTAGTTTTTTTCATTCATTTTCGTGTTTTTTTTGTATTATCTTGATACAATTTTTGATGATTGATAAGTTTCTAAGTCACAAGAAGTCCATCTTTAAAAGTCATATATTTTCCAATGTAGGTCAATCGTATTGACTTACAATATTGTGATCGTCTTCTTTTGCGTATTGAGATGGTGTGAAAGTATTTATCTTGTCAGGTGCTATAATTACACCACAAGCATGTACTCATAGTTGTCTCATATTTCATTCTAAATTTTCTCCAAAATATACTGCTTTTTTGATATTGTCGTCGTTGTTGTACATAGATTTTAGTTCTTCGTTTCCATCTGGAGTCTTTATAGCTTCAGATATACTTGTTCTATCTGGTATTAAGCTCGAAAATTTGTTTGATTTGTCGAAAGGGACTCATATTGCTCTAGCAGCATCTTTAAATGCAGCTCTAGTAGCCATTTGCATAAATGTACCTATTGCGCAGACATTTTCTTCTCAATATTTTCATTTTACATACTCTATTACTCTATCTCTTTGAGTATCTTCAAAATCGATATCAAAGTCGGGCATACTTATCCTAGCTGGATTTAAGAATCTTTCGAATAGTAACCCAAATGGCATTGGATCTATGTCTGTAATTTTTGTCACCCAAGCCAATAAAGATCCTGCTCCAGAACCTCTACCCGGTCACACTACTATCTGATTTGATTTGGCCCAAGATACAAAATCTGATACTATCAAAAAATATGTGTTAAATCACATTTCTTTGATTACTTTGAGTTCATATTCTAATCTTTCTATGTAATCTCAAAGTTTGTATTTGTCTTCGCCTGGATATAAATTTATATCCTTATTTTTTTGTATAAATTCTTTTTTGTGTTGTGTGAATGTTTCATCTGTAAGTTTGTGTATCTCTTCTGGTGTAATATCTTGTATCTTTTTTTTACTAGTTCATTTGTTGGTGATTTTTGTCAAATCTATAATAGTTTTTTGATCTCGTCATAGATCAAATTTGTAACTTAGTCAACAATATGCTTTATAACGTAACTCGAATTCAAATATATCCACTTTTACAATGTACAATTTAAAATTTTACAATGTACAATTCATTGTTTATATTTTTATATGAATTTTGGGTCTTATTGCAATTTTTAATTGTAAAAAAACCATCCAATTTGTTTGGAGGTTTTTTTTTGATTATTTTGTTATAGATTAATTTAAACTCATTGAGTTGTTCATCATATTATCCAAAATATTATACTTACTATAAACCAAGATAGTCAAACTACAGCAAGTCATATACCAGCTTGTTTTAAAATTTTGAATCATTCTTTGTATTTTGTTTCATCTCCAGCAGCTGTAATCATCTTGAATCCTCCGTAAAGCAATAATACTAATACTATCAGAGATAATAATCACAATATCCAGTTTATTGCTTTTTTGATTACAGTTATTAATCAACCTTCTTTTGAGGTTCAAGCTGCATCAGTTACTCATGCTATTCAACCAGCATCTACAGTTGTTCCAAATCATCATTGATTAAAATTTTGTGCATTTACTATTGCCACGCTTCACAAACCTAGAAATCAAGCTATACCTAATCCTAATAATAGTTTTTTAAACATCTTTTTGTTTATTAAAAGTAAAACATTAACATCAATATAGTAAATTTTTTGTGAAATGCAAATTTTTTTTGGACTTTTTTTGTATTGAAAAAAATACACATATACTTAAATGTTAGATGTGTAATGTAAAATCATAAAATTGATTTATTATTTAATATAAATTGTTTAGTTATATGTTGAGATTGTTTTGATATAGATTGTCTTTGAGTAGATATATAAATCAAAAATTGAAGAAAAATAAATATTTGAGAGATTTTTTTAATTCACAAGAATTTGTAGTCTTTTTTATATTTGCCTTATTTTTTTTCATATTATTTTTGAGATTGTTTTTTGTGCAGATTGTGCATCACAAAAGATATGATGATTTACTAAATAGGCAACACATTAGTCAGTCTTTATTGGAAGCAGATAGGGGTAATATATATGCTTATGATAAATCTAAAAATGAACTTCAATTGACAGACAATATATCTATGTATAATGTTTTTGTAGATCCAAAATTTATATGAGAAAAAGAAAAATTTATAGGTATAATTGTACCTGTAGTCTACAAGCATCTTTGTGAGATACATAGTATGGATCAATTAGATAAGGTAGATTGTATAGAAAATTTAGAGATTTTTGCAATGAAGGATTTATTACCCAAAGCGCCTGATTTTTTTTATATGGGTAGTGGTATTGTGAGTGACTGATACTATACTTTTGATTGGACTGGATACTATGAGCAAAGAGAAAATATAATAACAAACTTTACTACATGAGTAGCTGAAAATCTTATAAAAAATGGTTTGGATAAGAGGATAGAAGTTGGTATAAAAGACAAAAACTATATATGATTTTTTTCAAATAAGAGTTTTCTGGAAGAATTAGAAGAATTAGATTTAAGTTATATTACTATAAAATATGATAACTATGTTTATATAGATCCAGATGATGTGGGAAATATATCTAGAGATAGTGAACCTTTAAAAAAACTTTTGAAGAAATATTGATATTTACAACATTATACTGATTTTGATCGTAATTTTGTAGAACAAGAAAATAGATATGTAAAGATATTGTCTAATGCAAATCCAATAGTAGCCCAGATGGTAAAAGATTTAAAATTGGAATATTATCAAGAGCGCACATTGGCTAATATACCAATATTACATTGATTGTGACTGGAATCTTATACAAAAAGATATTATCCTTATGGGAATTTTTTGTCTAATGTATTGGGTTATGTAGACAAAAACTGAGAATCATTTTATGGTATAGAGCAATATTTTGATGATGTCTTGCGTGGTAAAGATGGTAAAATTATTGGTCGTGCTTCTGCTTGGATATGAAACGTATGAGCAAATGAGTTTGAGATAGAAGATGTAGTAAATTGAGATCATGTTTATCTTACTATAGATATAGGTATACAAAAAGAGATTGAGAATATAGCCAAAAAGTGGCAGGAGTCTTTGAGAGCAGATTCTGTAAGTGTGTTGGTTTATGATCCAAATAATGGATATGTAAAAGCATCTATCAATTATCCTTCTTTTGACCCTAATAGTTATGATGATGTATATACTTTACAACCCTTGGATGTAGATCATTCTTATGTAATAGACAATGAAACATATATAGACATACCAGTTTACATAAAGACTGGTGGAGAGACTAGATTGGCTACAACGTATGAAAGGGTTGATACGAGTATAAAAAAGTATATAGCCAAAAATATTTATTGACCTCAAGTATTTGTAGATAAAAATATATCCATGGCTTATGAGCCAGGTAGTATATTTAAAATATTTACTGTAGGTGTGGGCATAGATACTGATGAGATTAGTTTTTATGATTTTTACAATGATCCTGGTGAAGTAAAAGTAGGTCCATATACTATCAAAAATGCTGACAACAAACATTGTATGTGAGAACACTCTTTTATGAATGCACTGATATATTCTTGTAATATATGAATGGTTAGGATAGTGCAAGCTGTTTGAAAAAATAATTTTTATAATTATCTGAGTAAATTGAATTTTGGTCAATTAACCAATATTGAATTGGCTGGTGAGGACGAAGGTTCTATGGAGTCTGTGACTACAGTTTCTTTGGCTAGATATTTAAATAATTCTTTTGGGCAGTGACTTTTGGCTACTCCTATACAAATTGCAGCTGCCTATGGTTCTTTGGTAAATGGTGGTTATTATATGAAGCCTACTATATTGGCTGGTATACGCGATGTAGATACAAATGTTTATTATGAAAATAAGGCTAAAATGTTGAGGCAGATTTTTAGGCCAGAAACCGCAGAAGAAATCAAAGAATGATTGTTTAGTGTGATGGAAAAGAATCCGGACTATCAAAACAATATAAGAATAGAATGATATACTTTGGGTTGAAAGAGTTGAACCTCTCAGATATCTTTTAAGTGAAAATACCAACAATGAAATGGTTGGACAAATGGTTCGTTTGTATGATTGATTACAAAGGAAGATCCTAGATATATTGTGGTGATACAAGTTCGTAGACCGAGGACAAGTTATTGGTGAGCACAAACTGCTGGAAAAGTTTTTGGAGATGTATCCAAATTTTTGATATGATACTCCCTGATGGATAAATAATTTTTTATAATTTAATCTTGTGATTTTGAATACAATCAGACTTGTTGATTTAGTAAAAGATGAATGATTTTTGACTAAAATATATGATAACTATGATCTTGTAGTATCTGATTTTGATTTTTGAGGTAAAGTAAAAAATATTGTAAGTATAAAAGATATTTTAGATTTAGATAGAAACAAAAGAATATTGTTTGTATTGGATCAATTATTGATCGAAAATATTCTAGATAATTTTGATGGCAAAAGTTTTGATATATTGGATATGAATTTTGGTGTTGCTTCTGTAGGTCAAAAAATTGCTATTTCAAAAATTGATATACAAGAAATAATAGAAAGATGATTTGATATATACGAGCCTTTTGATCAAGCTACCCTACTCTTTGATTTATCAAAAAAATGAAATAAATATATCAGGATAAATAATTTTTATTTACCAGATGATTTTGGTGTGGGGACTAAAGACATATTGTCTTTGGCAGAAAAATGAATTTATGGAGATGATTTTACTTTGGTATTTACTGGTTCTATGTTGTCAGAAAGTATTAGACTGACTAATTTACTCAATGAGAAATGATTGACTGTAAATATTATGATCTTAAATAAATTAAATTTTGATTTATTGGATATAGAAGGTGAGAAAATAATTTTTGCGATAGATCAGTTGAATGGTAAAAGATATGAAGATTTTGTAAAATCTAGGTTGAAATGAAAAAATATCAAATTTTTATATCCAGAGTATGATAGTATTACGACAGTATTTGATGAATATCAACTGGAAGAAGCCAAATTTGATGCAAAAGGATTGTTTGAAAGGATGGTGTAGTTTTTGGTTGAAAAGCATTTGTTCTTCTTTATAAGTTATTTTGTTATTTAAATTGTAAAAATATAAAAAATGTTTGGAAAAATTGGAGAAATGAAAAAAATGTATGATAAGTACAAGACTCTACAAAAAGCTTTAAAAAATCTTGTAATTAGAGCTAAAAATTGAAAATATATGTCGGGTGATGAGGAAATGGACAATGCAATAGTGGTAGATATTACTGGAGAAATGAAATTGAGAGATTTACATATCAATGATGAATCTTTATTGGATCCTAGTAAAAAATCAGAATTAGAAGAAATTATTGTCAAAACTTTTGCCAAAGCTCAAACAAAAGCACAAGAAGTTGTAGCAGAAAAGACCAAAGAAATACTTGGATTTGACCCAAATGATATGGCTGGAATGATGGCTTGAGGTGGAATGCCAGGAATGAATTAAAATTAATTATTTGAAATAAAAAAAGAACCGGCAGAATTGCCGGTTTTTTTGATAAAATAGTTTGTTTAAATTTTAGATACCTCTATGAATTCATCAATTCTTAGAAGTTGAATATCCATTTTTAAAGTTCCCAGTTTTTCTACGATTTTATCAAGATGTTTGTAATCTTCAGGTGTGAATTCAAGTTGTATATAAGGTCTTGAATTTCCTTTAAGATCTTTAACTGTTGATTCTACCATTGTTATTACAATATCATCAGCATATACTGTTTTCTCAAACATCTTAATAATTTTTTCATTAATATCATGTTGAGTCATGGATGGGTAACCGTCACTTTTACATTTGTGACCAAAGAATTTAATATTAGGCATAATTATAAAAATTTTTTGTTAGACCAATATTTTAATTATTATACAACTTAAGTCAATGTTTTATTCCTCTATTAATATAAAAGATATATCTGTGATTGCTTTTATTTTATGGTAGGTTTTTTCTGGAAATTCAATTGTTTCAGGTGATTTAATAATTCGAGTTTTCTTTTTTAGAGTTATTTCTGCAGAACCACTTATGAAGTGAATTGTTTCTTTAGGATTTATTTCATTGTCTCCAGAAATGCTATCTTTGTGCCTGTAACATATCTTGAATTCATCTGTTTGATATATTTTTCACTTTTGATTTTCTTTAATTAATTTCATTAATTCTTAACTAAGAATTTAAAATTTCCATTGTTTCTGAAATTATGTTTTTTACTTTAGTATTTTTAGTCGATTTGGATATTTTTTTTAATCTTTCTAAGGAGTTCTCTATTCAAAATGTTTCTTCTAGTTTTTTTGCTAAGATTCTAGCGATTTTTATATCCTTTGACTCCACTCAGGATGATAAAGATTCTGTTCAAGAAGACACGTGTGTTGTCTGGAATAGATTGTATAATTTATTGTTTAGGTTTTGATTGTTGTATAGTTCATTTGTACCAGTGTAAAATTTATCGTTGTTTAGATTGATTATTGCCCAGTCGGCTTCTCCTATCATTCGGAAATTTAATCAGTATGTGTAATCAATATTGAAGTAAATCATACCGAGTATTTCAGGATTTTGGATCATAAAATCTTTGAGTGAGACTAATCGTTTGTTTTTTAATTCTTCGTTTTCTCGGTAGGCTTTTTGAGATTTTTTGTTGTTGTAAGATCAATTGTATCGTACTGCTGTAGTGGCAACTTCATCTATAAATATTGGTTTGTTAAATGTTTTTAATCTTTCTAGTGTGTTCCAATTTTGATCATTTAGTATTTTGTCTGGGTAATATCGATGTCTGTTGTAGCTAGCTTTTCATCGATTGTAAAATGTCACTCACATGATATCTACATATTTGTCTCATGGATAGTAATCTTCAAATGTATTACATATTTGTTTTTTTTCGGTCTCTATATCATATATGGTGTAAGGTACTTGGATTGTTTTTCATACAGTATAATATTCTTTTTTTCCAAATATTTTTTTCAATCATTTTTGTGTTTTTTCTACTTGTGCCTCTATGGTTTCTGTTTTGTATCAAGTACTGATTGGGGTTTTGTGTATTATTGTCTCAAATTTTTTGTCTGGTGTACATGTGATTAATGTGGCTGTCTGTGATGGTGTACCTTTGCTTGGCATATCCCAGTGATTTACAGACATATCAAATAGTATATTTTTTTGATCTAGTCAAACTTCCCTAGATAGGTCTCGCACATGTATTCGTGCTTTTTTGAAATTTTCTGGATCTGATGATCGTGGATATCGTCCTCAATTCATCTCATGCATTGTTCTAAATATTACTTTTAGACCATTTTCTTTTATTAATTCAAAAAATTCTTTATATTGCTGATCAAATTTTCATTCAAAAACTTCTTTTGCAGAAAATCAATTTGGGGAAATAGATATATGATATATTTTATCTTCTCAGAACTCCTCTTTTAGGTCGTTTAGTGTTTCTTTTACTTCGTTTGATCGTGGATCGAATATGAATGCTATTACTGGAAAATTGAATTCATATTTTTCCTCTATTTGTTGTATGTTGTTTATTGTGTTGTCGAATGATTTAATACCAAAAAGATACCCGTGAGTTACAAGTTGAAAGTTGAAAGTTAAAAGTAATATAAAAATTATTATTTTTTTCATTTTTTGAAATTAATTTAATATTTGATCTATTTGTGTGTATAATTCTTCGAAAGATCAGTCATTATTTATTTGAAAGTCTGCTAAAGCTATACATTTTGATAAATTTATTTTTGTAGGATCTGTGCTATCACTATCTCGTTCTCTTTCATTGTTTGATACAAATGTTTGAAAATCTACATTATCTTTTGTACTACCGCGTAATTTTATTCTATCATATCTAGTTTGAATATCTGCATCTACGGATATCAATTTGAAGTCATCCAATTCCTTTAATCCGTCTACTTCTCATGGAGATCTTATACTTTCAATAATAGCGTTATTTCATTCTTGTTTAGCTATTTTATATAATTCTTTTACTATGAAGTCTGCTCAAAATTTTTGCTTTAAATCTCGTCATATTTGATACATAGTGTCTCTATTTACTTCTATTCCTCTTTTTTCTATTTCTTTTGTGATGTATCAACTTACAGAATAATGTTTGTATCATTTTTTTTCTATGAGATAGTCTGAAATTGTTCATTTACCTGCTCATAAGGTTCAAGTAATTCAAATGATCATATTTTATGGGTAAAAAAATAAAATTATTTATTTATTTCGTCTAATTTTTTTATTGCTTCTGCTTGTCGTTCTGGTTCTATTTCATTTACTTCAGAAAGTGTATATTTTCACTCTTCTCATTCAATATATAATTTGGCTATATATTCTCACAATTCTTTTTCTTTATTTTTGGAAACGGTTTTTCTGATTACTATTAAAGTATTTGATTCTACTGTTGTATGAAATCATTTTGAGTCTAAATACATTTCGGTAATTTTAAATCATAAGTCAGGTTTTACTAAAAATAACTTTTCTCATATCTGTATCAGTGTAAATCATAGAGATTCTCATTTTATTTCTTTTGGAAAAAAATTTATTTTGTCTGGCAGGTCTGTTGAATATGTTCAATCGTATTTTAATTCTAGTCCTCATTCTGGTATTTGATTTAAATCATTTATTGGTTCAATTGCTTTTGCAACTGCGTTTTTGATTAAGTCCCTTTTGTCTATCTCTCTTGATTCTATACTATTACTAATATCATTTTGCTTGAAATTTTCATTGCTAGATTTTGAAAAATCAGGATTTGTTAATATTAGTGATCATAGTAATATAAATTTAATATAATTTATAATTGGTGATTTTTTTGATTTTATCGTTTCTGTGTATTTTATCTTCTCCATCTTTATAGCGTATTGATAAAATGATTATTTTATTATAAACTTATATACATTTGTAAAAAAATATCCAGCGATAATTGTTGAAAATATTAACTTAATAAAAATTCAAGTGAGAAATCATAAGAACGATCAAAGCGCAGCCTTTAGAGCTTTTTTATTGTTTGGTTTCTGTTTTTTATAGCTGTGATAAAGTATTTCTCAGATATATGCTCACATAAAAGGTCAGCCAAGAAGTCATATTAGTCCAAATGGTCATATTGTGATTCCAAGTAAAGGTAAAATTATTATTCAAATAATTAATCATATTGTACTTCATCTAATTCATCGTTTTGTTCATCTCATCTTTTTTGTTCAAAGTATTGGTACTATATAATCGACTGTTGTAATTATTGCACAAATTATAGCCATAATTATCAAGAAACTTGTAGAAAAAGTTGGTTCTGCTATTTGCAAAAAAATTAGAGCTAGGTATGACATAATTGGTCCGGGTATGATTGGAAGAAAATCTCATATAAATCAAGTAATGAGAAGTATAAGTCAGACTATGATTAGAATTATGTCCATGTTTTATTTGTGTAAATAAAAATTATCCAATGCTTCATTCCATTTCCATTTCGATCAGGGTGTTTAATTCTCCTGCATATTCTAGTGGTAGCTTTTTTGTAATCTTGGAGAAGAATCAATTTACTATCATGCTTGTAGCTTTGTCTAATGTTATACCACGAGAAGTAAGATAAAACAATTTTTCTTCATCCATTTTGCCAGTGTAGGCTTCATGTGAGATGCTAGAGGAATCACTATTGTCTACAATATTTGGTATTGTAATATTTGTAGATTTGTCATCTATGAGCATAGCATCACATTCTGTATTGCTTATACTATTTTCAGCTGATTTGGCGATAGAAACTATTCATCTATATGTAGAAATTCATCCATCTTTTGATATGGATTTACTTACAATATTGGATTTTGTATTTTTTCATATATGTACTACCTTGGATCAGACATCTTGGTTTTGGTCTTTTGTAGCCATTACTATTCATAGCAAATCTGTTTTGCTGTTGTCTCATTTTAAGATACTACAAGGATAGAGCATTGTAGTTTGAGATCATAGATTACCACTCACCCACTCCATATAAGAATTTTTTTCTACCAAAACTCTCTTTGTGTTTAAATTGTAGGTGTTAGTTGACCAATTTTCTACTGATGAATATCTCATGGTAGAATTTTTTCAGACAAATATCTCTACCAATCCTGCATGTATTGATGATTTGTCATATTTTGGCGCAGAACATCATTCTATGTAATTACATTCTGCATCGTCATCTACGATAATTAATGTGTGTTCAAACTGTCCTCCTGCATATGTATTCATCCTAAAATATGCTTGCAAAGGTTCGTCTGCTTTTATTCACTTTGGTATATAAATAAAAGTTCCTCCGCTTCGTACTGCTCCATGCAATGCTGCAAATTTGTGATCTGTAGGAGGTACTAGTTTCATAAAATATTTTTTGATCAACTCTTCGTGTGTTTGTAGTGCCGTGGGCATATCTTCAAATATCACTCATTGTTTTGCTCGTTTTTCTTTTATCTTGTGATAAAAATTTACACTATCCATTTGTCATCCTGCTCCAGCTAGATATTTTTTTTCTGCTTCTGGTATTCCCAATCTATCAAATTTATCTTTGATTTCTTGGGGTACATCGTCTCGATCTGTAGCATATCAGGTATTGTCTGAGCTAGGTCTAGCATATCGAACAATATCATTTAAATCTAATCACTTTAAGTTTGGTCACCAATTTGGCATTGGTGTGTTGTTGTAGATTTCTAGTGATTTTAATCTAAGTTCTAGCATCCATTTTGGTTCTTTTTGATCAGCAGAAATTTTGCGAACTGTGTCTTCTGATAGTTCTTTTAAGTATACGTCGTATTTTATTTTATTTGGTGTCTCTAGTGTCTGTTTTAGGTTCACTTTGAATAAGTTTTAAAGTTAAAAGTTATCAAGTTAAAAGTTGTTTTTATGTAGGGGCGATTACTAATCGCCCTTACAACAAAGAATGTTTTTTTGTAGGGAAGGGTCCTGCTTTTGCCGGTAGGCAGGCGTGACCGTTCCTTACTATTTTTTATTTGTATGTATTTATTATTTTTTTAATCGCTTCTTGCGAAATGTTATCATGATCTGATTTTGTATCTAGAATATAATTTACCTCTATTCAATCTTGTTGTAATTTTTTGTAAGATTCTTTTCTTTCTTGTGATAATACAGTATCGTTTTTTGCCTCTAGTCGTATAATTTCTGGTTTAGATTTAATATTTATTTCAATTCATTCTCTAGCGAAACCACACAAGCTTATGATACTATGGCATTTTTTATTATTTGTTAGTCATGTATATATACTCATAAATGCTCATTGAGAACGACCACACAAAATTATGTCTTCTCGTTTTAGATTTCTTTTCTCTAATTGCTTGTTGATAGTGAAGTCTATATAATCTATTGATTTGTGAATTTTATTGTCATATATTGATTTTTTTGTAATTTTATCCATTCAAAATCGAGAATATCCTCCTCTTTCTCTTTGACTGTCGAATAGTGCATTAAATGAAAAATATTCAACTCATAATCAATCAGCAAGCTGTTGGATTGATTCTTTATTATTGTCTTTATCAAATCAGAATCAATGTAGGAATATTAATAGTTTTGGTTTTGTCATATATTTTTTAACAAAATAATTTGATATATTCATTAGCTGTAGTGGTAAATTTTTCTGGATATTCTTGTATTTCTTTTTTTAGATTTTCTTTTGATATTCGCTTTACTGCTTCTACCTCTCATTCTTGTAAAATGAATTCTTCTGTTGCCTTATCGCTTTTAGCTATAAATCGTTGACGGAAGTATTTTCTGTTGTTGTTCTTTGTAGCATGAACAAACTCTTTTATTCATATTTTATAATTTTTTAATTCTAGTCAAATTTCTTCTTTGGTTTCTCTTTTAATATTTTGTTCATAGTTTTCTTTGTCGTTTACTGTTCATGAAACAGCTGGTCATCGTATTCAAGGCTGATTTTTCTTTTTGAAAGATCTTTGAGCTATCAATACCTCTCATTTGGAATTTTCTAGTCGTAGGGCAGATATTCTATAGATGTCTTTTCAGTGTTCTAAGGTTCATCTTTCTTTGTATCACACAATATTATCATTTTCATCTACAAGTGTCATAAGTTCTTTGGTCATAGTTATGTTTTTGGTATAAATTGCTGTAGAGAATAACGCAGTACTGCGTTACGACTGTTCCTTACGATTCAGAATATTTAATCTTTGAAGCCTTCTTTCTTAATTTTCTCTACTAATTTTTTGTCTCATTTTTCTTTTATTTTTCAGTTTTTTAGTATTATTACCTCATCGATGTCTATGT
>DAOTFU010000018.1:0-20118 GCA_035446765.1 Candidatus Absconditabacterales bacterium | reverse complement strand
GTTTATAGTTATTTAAAATAGTATCTGTATATATTTTTTCGTTGATATATCATTTATTTACTTGATCTTGTATTTCCAAAAATGATTTAAATTTGTCGAAATATAATATATATGAATCTCCGCATTGAGTTAGTATGCTTTCTATTTCTTTATTTGTATCTTGAGAATAGTTTAGATATTTTAGGACATTATCACAAAATTGTGGCTTATAGTTTGTTTTATTTATTTGGTAAAATATTTCTGACAATCACTTATAGTCTTTTGATATGTCGTATATATAAAAATTTTCTAGAAAACTTGACACATAATGCTGATTAATTTTTTTTATATTTATGGGTTGATGTAATCATTTGAGATAGAATGTTTGATATATACTATTTTCTGTGAGCGGCAGACTAAAAAAATTATTTTTTGTGTTTTCTATTTGATCTGCAGAATTAAACACAATATTGTTTCCAATTTTTTCTATTTCTTGTATTTGATAATTACCTGATTCAAAATGGTTAAGGTTTTTAATATCAATATCTTTGTATAAAAAAATATTTTTTGGTAAAGTAATACCTTTGTAACTTACTAGATTGTTGGTTGAAAACAACAAATTACCTGTATTTTCAAATTCTCATTGTATTATATGTATTTTTGTGTCTTCTCATCAATCTATATTGTATATTTTATCAAATCTTCATTTTAATTTTGCTTTTTCTACAATGAAATCATTGCTTTGATCTAATTGCTTATATTTTTTGATTTGATTTATGCTTATAATTATACCAAAAACTAATATGAGTACATAGACTAGATACTTAAATATTCATACATATATCCTTTTGTATTTATTTATAATCTCTTCTGTTTTCATAAATTGTATAAGTTTTTGATTAAACTTTAATTACTATAAAAAATTACTCTTGTATTTCAAAAGAAAAACAGTAATTTTCTCTTGCAAAATTTTCATATTTATTTATATGAATAGCATTGTTTTAATTTTATTAACTTATTCAATATGAAGAAAGGTATACTAATAGTTGTTCTTTTGTTGGTTGCTGCATTGATAGTTCTTTGAATTGTTAGAAATAATTCAGAAGAAGTTGCTGTAGAAGAAGTAGTAGCTGAAGAAGAAGTAGTTGTAGAGATGGAAGAAGTTGAAGAAGAAGCTATGGAAGAAGAAGTAGTTGAAGAAGAGGAGGCTGTAGTTGAAGAAGAAGCTATGGAAGAAGAGGAAGAAGTAGTTGTAGAATAATTTGACTTTAAAATCTATAAAAATAAAAGAGAGTGATTCTTGGATCATTCTTTTTTAATTATAAAAATATATTATTTTGCGTTTAAATAAATATGTACAAGAAAATTTATGAATATCTAGGAGAAAGTTTGTATCTTTAGTACAAAAGTGAGATGTTTTTTTGAATTGACAGAAAGTAGAATCTTATGGTCATACTATAGATTGATGAGAAATATTGCAGATAAAATCTTTGAAAATTAATAAGAAAATATCCAAGTCCAACAAAGTTGATTTAATTGTCTTCAACAAGCCTGTTTGATTTGTTTGTTCAAAATCAGATAAACACAATAAAATAATATATGATATTTTGCCAAAGGAGTTTGCAAATTATTTTTATATATGAAGATTGGATAAGGATAGTAGAGGATTGCTTTTGATGACTAATAATTCTGCTTTTGTAGATAAGTTTCAACACCCAAGCAATCAAGTAGAAAAAGAATATTTAGTAGAGATTGATAGAGAATTTAAATTTTGAGATTACAAAAAAATTAAAAAATGAGTAGAGGATGATTGAGAATTACTAGAAGTCAAAGTTTTAAAATTTTTTACAAAAAGAAATAAGTATTTTGTACAAATAATATTGTTGGAATGAAAAAAAAGACATATTCGTAGAATTTTAAATGCATTTGATTATAATATATTGGATTTGCAAAGGGTTCGTGAATGAGATATATTTTTGGACAATTTGAAAGAATGATGTTGGAGGAGGGTTAAAGTGTAAATGTTAAATGTGAAACCACCGCTTTGCGGGGCAAGTGTGAAATGTGAAGTAATATTTTTAAATTTTAATTAAGTATTTGTGTTTAAAAGAATATTTAGACTTAAATGAAAGGATATAAATTTTTTGATGAGGAAAAGAAGATATTTTACTTTTGGATATTTTTGATTTTTTTATTATGATCAATATCCAAATTTAAAGTTTAATCAAATATCTGTAAATATACCTTTGAAATACAGTAAAAAGGCGGTTGTTAGAAATTCTTTGAAAAGAAAAATAGTTTCATTTTTACAAAATGAATGATATATCAAAAAAAGTATTGGTGGTAAATTTTATAAAATTTTTGTAAATTTAAACAAAAAAAATATATGAGAATTAAAAAGTCAAACTGAAAAGTTTGACAAAAGGGAGGTAAATCATTATATTCTCAAAGAATTTCAGAAGAGTTTTTTTAGCTTTTCAAAAAAAATATGAAGATAATTTCTAATCCATTTAAATCAATAAAAGATTTTTTGTGAGACAAGTTTGGTTCTTTGGAAAAGAAGATAAACAAAGACTCTTTAGAGTTGGAAAAAATAGAAAAAGAATTGGAGGAGATCAAAAAAAGTAAACCAGAATCTGCACAAAATAAAGATATTGTTTCAAATATTTCTGGTTGGACAGACAAAAAGATGTTGAAGTTTTGGTTGTTTGCACTATTGATTGGTATGCTTGGTTTTTTTGTTTATAAGACGCTAAATATTATATTTTTGATAATATGAGCTTACATAGTTTCTATTATTGTAGAATCTTTGATATTACGATTTCAGTCAATTAGAGTTCGTAGATGATTGGCGATACTGCTTTCTTATATTATATTTATTGTAGTATTTTTTGGTTTATTAATATTTGTAGTACCATTTTTACTTAGTCAGATAGCTGAACTTGTTTCTATATGACTTGGATATATTTCTTGATTACAAGAGCTATTGTCTACTCAAAGTATAGGTGAAGTCATTGCCAATATACACTTTATTCCAGAATATTTTAAAACATATATACTTAGTAATTCTACTAGTACAGAATTATTACCTCAAATCCAATCTACATTACAACAAAATCTTTCTGAGATAATTTCTATTGGAAAACAATATATACAAATGTTTGGGACGGTAGTGATCAATTTTATATCTTGATTTACTAGTTTTATAGTAAACTTTACTTTGTTTATTACGCTTGCTATATTATTTTCTGTAGAAAAAGAATCTGTAATGAATTTTATTGCAAGGTTGTCTGGAAAAGACAATTATAACACGACATATATTAGATTGCAAAAAATATACAAAAAACTTGCTATACGATTAAAGGCTAGATTGGCTTTGAGTTTGTTTATTACTTTGGCTATGTGGCTTGCTCTTGCGATTATGTCTTGGTGCGGTGTAGAGATACCAAATAAACTATGATTGGCTATTATTACATGACTTTTGGATATTATACCATATGTAGGACCATTTATATCATGAGCATTGTTGTTTGTGATATGACTAATATACAATACTATATGGGTAGCAATATTATCTATAGGTATTTTGTTTGGAGTAAATGTATTTCAAAATAATATACTTACACCATTGTTTATGAATAAGGCTTTATGAATAAATGCTGTATTAATATTGATATCTATGATAATTGGATGAATAGTGATGTGATTTTTGTGAGTACTTTTGGCGGTTCCTATAGCTGTAATTATAACTTTGTTAATTCAATCTAAGGCTAAAATAGAAGAGGAAGATATTCTGTGAGAAGTATCTTTTTTGTCTGATCTTGTAAAAAAGTATAAAAATAAACTTTTGAAAAAGAATAAGGGTAAATAAAATATATAGAATATAAGAGATTTGTTTTAATGTTTTTGTTGTTTTTATGAAAAAGAAAATTTTAAAATCTTACTTCAAATTATTGGCATTTTTTGCTAGGATATTTTTGAAAAAGCATAAACCTTTTGTAGTTGGTATAAATGGTAGTGTATGAAAGACATCTTGCAGGATGATAATATATCAGACATTGTGTAAGTTTATAAATACCCAAAAGATATATACATCAAATAAAAATTTCAACTGAGAGCTTTGACTTTCTTTGTCTATATTTCAGATAGAAGAATTTAGTCCGTCTGTATTTAGTTTTGTAGTTACATTTTTCAAAATATTGTACAAAACCTTATTTGTAGCCAAGCCTTATGATGTATTGATTCTTGAATATGGTATAGATACTCCATGAGAGATGGAATTTTTGCTTGAGATTGTGCAGCCACATGTAGGTGTTTTTACGGCTATAGATTCTGTACATTCTATGCAATTTTGAGATCCATGAAAGATTGCTATAGAAGAAAAAAAGATGATACAAAACACTAGTGAATTTGCATTTTTGAATATTGATGACAAATATGCTATGTCTTTGATAGATAATCTTGAGATAGATTATCTTACGTATCAAACTCAATGATATGATAGTAAAGCAAATATAAATTTTGAAAATGAGAAATTTTCTTATCAAAATGACAAATTATTGGTAGATTTTGATTTAAATATAAAAGAAAAGAATATAAAAATATCTACAAATCTTATTGGTAAGGTTCATTATGGATATATATGAGTTGCTTTGGCTATATTGGATATTATAAACTATAAGAATTGATTTGGATCTATATTTGATAAGTTTGAAGACTTATTTTTGGAATATAAATTACAATCTGGAAGATTTTCTGCGCTTAAGGGTATAAATAATTCTATAATATTTGATTCTACATACAATTCTTCTCCATTGAGTGTAAAGAGTGCTCTAAATACTGTAAATAATCTAAAAAAAGAGCTATTTTCAGACAGAGAAGTATGGGTAATGCTTGGTGATATGAGAGAACTTGGTGATTTGACAGAGTCTGATCACAGAAAAATAGCTACTTATGTACAGTGAATTGCTGATAGGATTTTTACAGTAGGAGATAGTATGCAACAATATTTTTTGAATGAGATGGAGAAAATATGATTTGATATGGATAAGATAAAACATTTTGAAAATTCTATATATCTTTGAGATTTTGTAAAATTTGAAATAGAAAATAACAAAAAAGAAATAATTGTGGTTTGAAAGGGTAGTCAAAATACAATATTTTTGGAAGAAGCAATCAAATTTTTGTTGGAAAATCCTGAGGATGTAAACAATTTGACTAGACAATCGGATTGGTGGATGAAGAAAAAGATGAAATACTTTTTGTCTTAATTTTTAATATAAATTTTTAACGCTTCGCTGAGACTTACTTTTTTCTTCCAGCAAAAAAAGTAAGCAAAAATGCCTCGGGTCGCTCAGCCATTTTTCAAAAATCGTCATCCCACACCAAAAGATTTTGGTGAGGGATTCCTAGTGAAAAATCTGAGGCGACCCGTTTTTCGTTTGATAAATATTTTGTTGTAAATTATATAATTTACGTATTTGAAATTATGTTTTTACTTGCATTTATGAGTAAAATTGCTATATATGTTGATACTTTGAATTTTTTATTTGTTAATTTTTTTTTATGCCAAGAAGAAAAGTAGAAAACAGGACAATAAAAGTAATATTGTTGGAATCAAATAAGCATCTTGGAGAAAAATTTGAATTGGTAAATGTAAAACCTATTTACGCTAGAAATGTATTGTTGCCAAAAAATATGGCTGTATTAGCTACACCAGATATGGTAAATAAATACGCTCAAAAAATGGAAGCAGCCACAAAGGAAAGAGAAAGAAAGGCTGAATGATTTCAATGATTACTTGCAAATATCCAAAAAGATGGTGGACTTAGTTTTATTGGCAAGGTAAACAAAGAGGGTACTTTGTATGCTAAAATTGATGAAACAGATATTGCTAAATTAGTAAAAGAAACATACAAATTGGATGTGGAAGATCATTTCTTTAAATTAAAAAAGAAGATTACATCTGTAGGAGATTATAATGTTCCGTTCTTATACAAAGAATTGAAATGAGATATTACTGTAAAAGTAATAGCAGAAAATCCTGATGTAATCGAGAAAAAATCCAAACCCAGTGAAGAGGTGATAGTGAAAAGTGAAGAGTGAGAAGAGGAAAATGTAGAAGAAGTTAAAGAAGAAACAATTGAAGAAAAATCAGAATAATTAGAATTACCAAATATAAAAAATCCTGAATCAGTCCAGGATTTTTTTGTTGAGAAAAGTTTTTTTATTCTTATAAGAGATTTTGTTTATTATAAAAACAAAATTATTTATGTTTAAACTTGAATCAAAATTTAAACCAGCAGGAGATCAACCAAAGGCAATCAAAAAAATGCTTAAAGGTTTTAAGGATGGTAAAAATATCCAGACATTGCTAGGTGCTACTGGTACTGGGAAAACTTTTACGATAGCAAATGTGATTGATAAGATAAACAAGCCAACACTTCTTATTTCTCACAACAAAACTTTGGCTGCACAATTGGCTACAGAACTAAAACACTTTTTCCCAAATAATGCAGTACATTACTTTGTATCTTATTTTGATTATTATCAGCCAGAATCGTATTTACCTGCACAGGGTTTATATATAGAAAAGGAAGCTACAATAAATCAAGAGATTGAGATGTATAGACTTGCCACAATGGCTTCACTTCTTAGTAGAGATGATGTAATAGTTGTGGCTTCAGTATCATCTCTTTATGGTTTGGGACAAAAAAGATTTTTCCAAGAAAATTGTCTGATGTTGGAGATATGAAAAGAATATGATTTTAAAGATCTGAAAGCACAGCTTTTGAAGATGCAATATAAGCCTGTACATGGAAAGATCGAACATGGTATGTTTGATTTTAGGTGAGAGGTTTTGGATATATTTTCTAGTACTGAAAAGTTTGTATATAGATGTATATTTAACGATGAGAAATTGGAAACTATAGAGTTTAGAGATTCTACTACTATGAAATTGGTGGATGAAAAAAATACTGGAGAGCTTTATTATGGATGATGACATGCACACAAAATTATTGTCTGGCCTGCTACTCAATTTATACAAGATACTTCTCATATAGAAGAGATATTGGATCAGATGAAAGTAGAGAAAGATATGAGAGTAAAAGAATTTGAGAAAAAATGAATGTTGGTAGAAGCAGAGAGGATCAAAAAAAGAGTAGAATATGATATCAGGATGATAAGAGAGACATGATTTGTAAATGGTATAGAAAATTATTCTATGTATTTTGATCGTAGATTGCCTGGTCAGCCTCCAAATACAATATTTGATTATTTTCCAGATGATATGTGTTTGATTATAGATGAATCACACATGACTATACCTCAACTTCAAGCTATGCCACAAGCAGATAGATCTAGAAAATTAAATCTAATAAAGCATGGATTTAGGCTTCCTTCAGCTATAGACCATCGTCCAATTAATTTTAAAGAGATGGAAATGATTTTGGGTTGGAGATATGTTTGAGACGAGGGTAATTATGTAGATGTATTGGATGATGCTTCTGATACTTACAAAGATATTGTGAATAAATCTGAGGAGATAACAAAGGATCGTAGTAAAAATCAATTGTGAATAGTTTTGCAAAAACAAAAGAAAAATTCAAAAACAATATTTTTGTCTGCGACTCCTTCTGCATTTGAATTAGAATTAGCAGATATAGTTGTAGAACAAATCATTAGACCTACAGGTTTGCTTGATCCTATCACATATGTCTATCCAAAATCTGTTGATTTTGAAGATTTAGAAAATAGTTTAGATTTACTTCTCAAGAAAAAACCTCACCTGGAAGAGTTTATGGATGGATATAGTTTGAAAGATTGAGTAAAGGAAGTTTTTGAGGATTAGTTTTTTTATAAAAAAGTAAGAATAGATATTCTTTATATTTTTACATTTGTTTTAATGTTTTTACTTATTCTACTTCTAAAATTTTAACTTTAAATTTTATATCTTCTCTTGTTTGGATTTCGTTGAAATCTACTTTTACTGTGATTGGTGTAACCTCCAATACTAAGCCCTTTAGATTTCATAGTTCTATTTCTTCTCATACTTTTGGTTCTGTTCATATTTTGTTGAATACAGTACTTGTAATATTTTGTACTTTATTTGCTTCATAATAAACTCAATATCCGTTTTCCGCGCTAGCTACAAATTCTTTTGTTTCTCATCTTTTCATTCAGATTAATTCTGTATCAAATGCTGGGAATGTTTGTCACATTCATATTACAAATTCTTTTTTTATATCTTTTTCTATTTCTGTACCATTTTGTAGATAACTTTCATAACTTACAGTTACTGTATCTCATTCAGATATTGTTTGTTTATTGCATCCAGATAAGATCAATAGAGATATAGCCAATATTGGCAATATTCGTAATTTTTTCATTTGTGTAATTTTTTTAAGAATAAAATTTATCAATTATTTATTTTGGATTTGATAAAGTGTCTTCGTGATTCTTGTGGTGTTTCTATTAGATTATCATCTTTTACTTCTTCTTTATTGTTTTCATTTTCCTTTGGTGACTCGAATCTAATGATATATTCTCAGTCAAACAATATATTATTTTTGTGTGCTAAGAAGTAATCTGCATAATCGGAATCTAAATATTTTTTTAAAAACTGATTGGTATAGGCTATCTCTTGTTCTCAGTTTTCTATAGAATTTTCTACATTTCTAATTGCATCTTGTATAGTGGTGTAGTTTATATAGGTTCTTACTGCAACTATCATTGCAATAATTGCAAAAATTAATCATCATATTTTAAATTTATTTCAATGTCTTAATATCAATTTTCATAGTTTTTCTTTTAGCATTTTGTATTTTATATTTTATCAAAAAATCTAATTTTATTTTGCTATTCTTGGTTGAAAATTCAAGAGAAAAAAATAATTTTAAGACGTTTATCGTTAGTTTATATTTATGGTAATAAATAAAATATCTGATAGTTTGATAAAGAAATTAACTTCTAATAAAAAAATAGAAAGACCTGTTGATGTGCTCAAAAAATTGATAGAAAATAGTATAGATGCCTGAGCAAAAAATATTGAAATTAACGTAATCAATGGTGGTTTAGATTTGATAAGTGTGAAAGATGATTGAGAGGGTATTCAACTTTCTGATATAGAAAATATTTTTAAAGAAAACTATACTTCAAAAATAAGAGAAGAATTAGATATAAAAAATATAAGTACCTATGGATTTAAGTGAATATCTATTAATGATATTTTGGATGTATCTAGATTTACTATAACTTCAAAGACAGCTTATAGTCAGATAGCTACAAAAATTTCGATTGATTTAGAGAGTTACAATATGAATCATGTGCCAGTTTCATTTGAGCATGGTACTTTGGTGAGTGTAGAAAACTTATTTTATAATGATCTAGACCAATTAGAATCTTTAAAATCTTCTCAGACAGAGTTTTATTATTGCTATAGTTATTTTATGGATATAGCTATATGTTATTGAGATATAAGCTTTTCTTTTAAAAAAAATAATCAACTTATATTTGAGTTGATATGATGAGAATCAATAGAAGATAGAATTAATAAGCTTTACAAAAAAGACCGGTCTAATAGACTTTATACTATGAAATATAATAAAGATGGTATTGTGATTGATTGAGTAGTTTTGGATCCTAGTATTTGTTTTTCATCTAACGAAAATATATTTTTGTCTTTTAATAAAAAATATTTTGAAAATAAAGCTATATATGAATCAGCTTTTACGGCTTATAATAAGTTTGCACTAGCATGAAAATATCCATTGTTGTATATAAATATAGATTTAGACCCAAGTTTATATGAGATAGATATACATGATTCTAAATTGATATTGAATGTATTTAATGAAGAAAATTTGTGTAAGGCTGTCTACCAAACTGTCTACAATTGTCTAAATCAAAATGAATCTGAGAATGGTTTTTCAGTATCTTCTGTTGCTTTTGATCATAAGAAGCGTAGTTCAGGACAAAATGTTTTCTTGTGAAGTAAGGACTTACACGATAGATGACTACTTTAATGTACAATTTAAAAATGTAAAATTAAAAATTAATATTTATTTTATAGAAATTATTTAGATGAAATTGATAATACAGAATGTTGATAGTGCTTCAGTTGAAGTATTTAATGATGATGGAAGTCAGCAAAAAAAAGAAAAAATATGAAAATGAGTTTTAATATATTTTTGAGTTTCTAAAATTACTACTAGTGAAGATTTAACTTTGACAGAACAAAGAATAGGTAAATTTGTGGATAAGTTTCAGATGATGAGATGGTTAAAAGACCATGATTGAAGGTTGAATGCAACAATAAATGATATTAAATGAGAGATTTTAGTTGTTTCAAATTTCACTTTATATGCAAGCAATAAAAAATGAACTAAGATGGATTTTTCACAAAGTGGCGATTATAAAAAAGCAGAAATTGTTTATGAAATGTTTTTGAAAAAATTAAAAGAATCTGGATTTGTTGTGAAATCAGGTGAGTTTGGTGGAATGATGAAAGTAGAAAGTATTAATGATGGGCCGGTTAATTATGTGATTGAGATATAGTTTTTTTGTTGTAGGGAACGGTCCACCGCACTACTACGGGGTGCAGCGTGACAGTTCCTTACTAAAAAGTTATTTATTATATATTTTGTTTAAATGAAAAAATTAATTTTGATATTTGTATTGATATTTTTTATGGGGAATGTTTTTGCATATAAAGAATTATTGTTGGAAAATAGATGAAATAAGCCAATCAGAGTAATCAAGGTAGTATTGGATGGGCAACATTATGTAGTTTCTTCTGTAGCTTTAGATGGATGAGACACCTTGGAAAATTTAGTACAAAAAGTATGATGAGATACAGCAATAAATGGTACTTTCTTTTGTCCTGCAGATTACAGTAGTTGTGGTTGAGTTACGCATTCAAATTTTGAAAGAGTATATCTTTGAAACGGGGAGGATTATAGTCAGACACGACCCAATACAGATGTAAGGATGATTTTTGGTTTTGATATAGATGGGCAACCATGGATGGTTCAAAATAATTTGACTGAGATGCCATGACTTTGGAGTGATATGAATAAAGAAAAAATAAATGATTTGTATTTTGGTATGTCTAATTTTACTGTATTGTTGATAGACTGAAACAATTTAGTCCATGCAAATCAAAATTATTTTGATGGTAAGATGTATAGTAGGATAAATAGAAATTTTATATGTTATACAAAAGATAAATCTATCGTGTATATGTGAGTTGTTGGTGGTGTTAATTTGTTTGAATTAGCTGATTATATATCTTTCAATTTTTGATGTTATGATGCTTTAGCGCTTGATGCATGATATAGTGAAGCTATGGTTTATGAATGAAAGGTGTTGGCAAGATCTCCTAGAAGGGAAATCATGGATGCTTTTGTAGTTTTGGATAGAGATGAATATATAGATCTGGTGAATCATACACCACCAAATAAAACAGAATATCAGCCAGAAGAAAATTATGAATTAACCGATAGTGATTTGGTTGTTGTGGATGCTTTTTATAAATTTATTGGTAAATTGATAAAGCAAGAATGATCTGATTTTAAGTGGACCGCTATTAGGTTTATTCGTAATGCTAAATGAATGGAGAAGTTTGTAGATGATATACAGAGAAGATCTATTTTTCACGAGTTGTTGATTAAGTTGTATACTATAGATACTTTAAAAAATTAATCACCCTTTATTTCCCTCTTTGATAAAGAGGGAAATTTATTGTTTTGAAATATTTAATCAAATAGGGGTGGGGGTGATTTTAAAATATAAAAAAACTTTCTATATCCTTCGATTACACTCAGGATGACAAGAAAGTTTTTTTAAGATTATACTTATTTTAGTTCTATAGTGTATCCAGTAATTTGACTAGCAAGTCTTATATTAGATGCTCATTTACCAATAGCTAATGCTTTTTGAGATTCATCTAAATCAACATAAGCTTTTTTGTCTACTATCTCTATTTTGTCTATCTGAGCTGGCTTTAGACAGTTTGTAATTAGTTTTATGTCGTCATCTACTTTTTCTACATAATCAATTTTTTCTCAGTCTAACAATGATAATACAGTATTTATTCTGTCTCATTTATGTCAAACCATAACTCCAACTGGGTCAATTTTTTCATCAGTAGAGCTTACAAGTATTTTGGTTTTTCTACCTGGACTTCTAGCTATTTTTTCTATTACTACTAATCATTCTTCCAATTCTGGTACTATTTTTTTTAAGATAGCTTCTATATAATCTGCAGTAGATTGTGTTATATTTAGTACTATTCATCCAGAATCTTTTGAGATTTGTTTTAATAATACAAATATTTCTTCTCATGTTTCGTATACTCTATGTGGTATTTGACCATCTGCTTGTAATACTACAGCTGATCATTCTATATCCAATATTACACTATCTGCATGCACTCTAATTACTTTTGCTTTCAACAATTCTCATTCCTTATTTTGGAATTTTTCAAAGAATTTTTCTCTTTCTATGTTTTTTAATTGTTGTTTAATTGTTTGCGCTGCCGCTTGTGAAGCAATTCTAGACAATTCTAATGTATCTGGTGTGATGTTAATTAAAAGTTCTTCTCATTCTTTTGCATCTTTTCTAATCTTTTTAGCTTCTTTTAGAGAAATTTCTATCTCTTCATCTTCTATGTCTTTTTCTTTTTTTACTTCTAATTGTTTGTATATACTTACAGATCCATCATTTCCGATATTTATCAATATATTGGATTTTTTGTAATCTGGATAATCTTTTCTAAATCACGATCTGATTCACATTTTTACTATTTCTAAAATTTGATAAGGATCAAATTTGTAATCTTCTACCAATTGTGCAATGGCTGCTTGAATACTTTTACCATCTAATTTCATGGATTTTTGATTAAAAAATAAAATGAGAATATCATAATTCTCACATTAATTTAGTACTGATTTTGATAGGTTTTGCAAGTTTAATGTTTTTTGTTTGAGTTTTTAATATAACGGAGGGGATTTTTTCTAAATTAAGATAACATAGAAATAAGATAAATCAAGCGTAAAATTTGCTTTTTTTTGAGTTCTGATTATAATTTAACTATGTTGATTTTTAAATGTTTATTATTTTGTAATGTCTACTAAACAAAAATTTCTTCAAGAATGATGAGATGTGAATTTAGTCCATGAAAATGAAAAACCTAAAATTTGAGAAAAATATGCAGATAGATTGAAAGATCCAAATCTTAAAGATGAGACAGCTCTTGCTGTGTCATGAGATAAAAGATGATTAAAAAAAAGGTTTCAGAAAGGTAAATATCAGAGATGATTGATTGATAATTTAAAATATAGTGATAAAAGCAAAGATTTAAACATAGATGATTTTTTGAGGTTGGCAGAAGTGCAAAATTGGACACCAGAAGAATATAAAGAATGGATAAATGAATATATTAAAAAAAATAAATATATTTCGCCAGATAACTTGCCAGCAATAATTGATGTTATTTATAAATATACACCGGTATATTCGTATGAAAAACAATTAGATAATTTAAGATTAAATAATTCAATTAAATGTTTGGATAGTACATATGAATTTTTAAAGAAAAATAAATTATATAAACCTAATATAGAAAATATTATAAAACTTATGGATATAATAAATTCTAATTTTCTACTATATAACTTAAAGGAATTGGAAAGGTATGAATCGGAAAGAAATAGTTTTTCCTCTTTAAGACCATATTCAAGTTTATCAAACATAATTTTACAACTTGTTGTTAGAATTGATGATGTAATTAAGCGTAAAGAGATTTTGTCTGGTATGTGATTGTCTAATACTTTGAAAGGGGAACACAGAGCCCATGAAATTAAATGAAATATGTATGTGTATATAGAATGAATGGGTTTTATGGATATTGTAAATTGAAATATATTAGAAGTTGATACTGAGGGTAAAAAAAATCATATAGAGCGATTAGATAGAAATGGTGAAATAAAAGTTTGAGATAAAAATCTGATTAATGCTTGAACTGACAAATGACCATTAATATTAGATATTGATACTATGCAACCATATAATGATATCAAAATTGATGGCAAATTAGTAACAAGAATAAATGAGTATGATAATTTATGAAATAAGCGTGTTTTAAGAGTATCTAATAATGAAGGTGATTTTATTATAGATGCAGAGACATTTGAGTTATTAAAAGTTAAGTGAACAGATAAACCTATTCATTATTTTAGTAGTGAAACAATAAATTTTTCAAACAAAAAATGAAGAATGGTTAATCGTAAGTTTTTTATAGATGAGGAAACTTTGGAACCAATTAAAATTAATGGAACTGATGATATTATTACTGAAGTAAAAGAAATATCTAATTCTGAAAGAATTTGAGATAGGCTTTTATATGTTGTAAAAACCAAAAAACGAAAAAAATGAATAATAGTAGACTGAGAAACATGAGAACCACTAAAAATTAAATGAACAGATAATATAATTAAGGATTTAAATAAGAATAATAAATATTTATTGTGAGACAAGGAGTGTTATCAAATAGAAGATGATAAAAATAAAGAGTTAATAATAGATATTCATAATTTAGAACCAGTTAGTATAAATGATTGAATAGTTACATCCAAAACAAGATGATATTATGATGGAAAATTAATTGTTACTTCAGTTTTTTCCAAAAATTATTTAAAGGATGGTAAAGAAATTCTTACTGTTAGTACAAATGATGATAAGTATAATATGGTTATCATTGATCCTAAAACTTTAAAAAAATTAGATATAAATGTAACATGAACTCTTAGTTAGATTATCAAAAAAAGTTTTTGAATTATGATGAAAAGAATATCTTAATTTATTATAGGAAAAATTTGAACTTTTCAATTAAACAATAAGATACAAATTAATTTGTATCTTATTGTTTCTTAATAAATATTATTTTATAAATCCATTTTCTTCTAAAAAGGTTTCTATTTCTTTTCGACTTTTTTTTCAGAAATTACGTCTTTTTAAAAATCATAATTTTCATTCTTCTTGATATAGTTTTATCATTTCTCATAATGTTTTCATATCGACTAAACCATTTAGTGTTCTTACAGAAAAACAAAAAGTTAAATCTCTTAATGGTGTATCCATACTAAATTGTTGGGTTATTTTTATTTGTTGTTTTATGTTTTCTTTGTATTTAGGTTTTTGATAATTAGATAAAAATGATTTTATAACAGATAATTTATCTAATGGAATTAGTGTCGCATCAAAATTATCAAAAAGCTCTTTTCTTCTATTTTCTAATTCTTGAGTAATTTTTTTTAGATAATTATTTTTTTCTGTAAGCTCTTTTGATAAATCAGATTCTGTAACTTGCTTATCAAGAGATTTTATAGATTTTTTAATATTTCAGATAAAATTATCCGTGTCATCTTCATTTTCTATTGTTACTTGAAACTTTAATAAATCTATAATACGCTTTTTCATATTTTGTATCTCTCATAAGATTTTAATATATTCTTGCTCTAATAAAGGTAAGTCTAAAGAAGTAATTTTATTTTTTTCCATTTTTTGAAATAACAAAATAAATTATATTATATTATATTATATATTTCTACTATAAAAAGTCAATACTATTTGTCTTCTAAAAATCTTTCCTCTCTATTCCTTGTTTGAAACAAAAAGTAGATGTCCGACAACGTCTGAGCCTCGTACGAGCGTACTTGTTATGTCGTGCAGGCCGTGTTGTCTGTTCGTATCCCTAACTTAATTAATGGAGGGGATTTTTTCTAAATTAAGATAACATAAAAATAAGATAAATCAATCAAAAAATTAAAGAAATTCTCAATTTTCTTAGACTTTTTTCAAAAAACTCACAAAACCCCAGTTCCCACCTAGTCAAAAAAAGTACTCAAAAATTTGACAAATCGAGGGGGGGGGGAGTATAATTAGGTATCTTTATTTTATAACTTTATAAAAATGACTAATCCAAAAAATCGTGCTGATCTAAAAGCTGATCTAAAAGCTGAGCTAAAAACAAAAACAGATAAGCTTGTTTCTCAGGACAAGGAACTTTTTGCTAATTTATCTAAAGAAGAAATTAAAAAACGTGCTAGGAACTTTGATCGACTAAAAGATAAGGTAAAAACACAAACAGATGAACTTATTTCTCAAGACAAAGAACTTTTTGCTAATTTATCTAAAGAAGAAATCACAGAGAAAAAAAAAGAACGTGCTAGGAACTTTAGAGAAGAAAATAAGTGGTTGTTAGATAATATTAGAGAAAGAAAAAAACTTGTAGAAATGACAATGGATATGGTTCTTAAAAATGGAGAAAAAAATAAATTAACAGATATATCATTTACGGATTTTGAGAATCTTATAAGTATATCTCAAAGAGAATGAGCATATAAATTGTTTAATGTTCTTTCAGAATTGGGTGCTAATAATGATGTGGTTTTAAAACAATATGGTGATTTTTTTAATTTCTACTGTTCTCAATTAAATCGACATTTCAAAAATACATTGCTTTTGTCTATTTTTAATTACACTCAAGGGGATTTTGAGCGTTTAAGAACATTATTACACTGAGCAGAAAAGGGTAAGATCGCTGCGAAAATACTAGGTTTAGAATTTCCTATTTCTGAAGTTTCTCGTTATAATAATTGGACACCCGAATCTTTTTTAAAAGATGTACAAAAGGAGTTGGAAAAATGTGTTACTGAAGATTCTTTTAGGTATGCAAATCATATACCTTTAGTTAAAAAATCTAAATTAAAATAAAAAATCCCCTCCAAATTTCTTTCAGAAAGGACTTAGTTATCTATAAGGGATATGACAGATAACTCGTGGTTGTACGAATGTTGCATTTACTACTTACTTATGTCACAAATATGAACATGATTTGTATAAAAAATTAGTTTTAAACTTTATACTTGATTATTAAATATTTCCTATTGAAATGTAAGAATTGATTTTAATTATCAATGGAAGTGCTTATTTTTTGACTAAGTATATTTTATAAATTTTTTGTTTAAAAATATTAATTAAAGATTGAATTTTTTGCCTATAAAACTATATAATTACCTTAGTGTATTTATTTTTTTACTATTTCAAAAAATATGGCAGACTGGAAAGATTTAGCGGATTTTATGTTTTCAGAAATTAAGGAAACAATAAGTGATTTAGAAAAAAAGTATCCCAAAAGAGATAATGAAGTATGTAGTAGATTTGCACCTAGTCCTACTGGATTTTTGCACATTGGATGAGTTTTTGCAGCTTTTGCAGCATGGAGATTTGTAAAACAAAATGATGGAACTTTCATATTGAGAGTAGAGGATACAGATCAAAAAAGACAAGTAGAATGAGCTACAGAATCTTTATTAAATTCTATGAAAACTTTTGGAATGAATATTGATGAAGGACCAATGTGAGATAATTGATCAAATGTATGAAATTATGGGCCATATGTTCAATCTGAGAGAAAACATTTGTATCATGTTTTTGTCAAAGAATTAATTGCAAAGTGATTGGCTTATCCATGTTGGATGTCCAATGAAGAAATAGACAAGACTAGACAACAACAGCAAAAAGCTAAGATAATGCCATGAATATATGGAAATTATTCAATATATAGAAATAAATCTGTAGATGAGCTGATAGAAAAAGTAAAGGAAGATTCAGATTATATTATCAGATTTAGATCTCATGGAGATACTCAAAAAAAGATTATTTTTGAAGATGTTTTGAGATGAAAAGTGAATATGATAGATAATTACAATGATATTGTTTTGATCAAGTCAGACTGACTTCCTACTTATCATTTGGCACATGTGGTGGATGATTATCTTATGAGAGTTAGTCATATAATCAGGGCAGAGGAATGGCTTACTTCTGTGCCTCTTCATTTACAATTGTTTGGTGCATTTGACTTACCTGCACCAAAATATTGTCATTTGGCACAGCTTTTGAAAAATGATGAAGATACTGGTAAAAAAAGAAAACTCTCAAAAAGGAAAGATCCTGAGGCTGATGTAAAATATTTCTTTGAGCATGGTTATGCTGTCCAATGAATATTGGATTATCTTTATACAATTATGGATTCTGGTTTTGAAGAATGGCAAAAGGAAAATACAGACAAAACTTTGTTAGATCGTGAATTTGTATTGGAAAAGATGAATAAATCTGGAGCACTATTTGATCTTGTAAAGATGGAAAGTATAAATAATGAATATCTTTCTAGGATTTCTACAGAGCAATTGTTTAAAGAAAGCTTGGAACGAGCAGAACAATTTAATCTAGATTTGGCCAATTTGATGAAGCAAGATGAGGATTATACCAAAGCTGCTTTAAATATAGAAAGATTTACCCCGCAATGAACGGGGCAAGCTGAAAAAGATCCAAAAAGATTTTATACATTTAAAGATGTTGATTCGCAGTTGAGATTCTTCTTTGATAGCGAATACTTGAAATTAATTGAAAATGTAAAATTGAAAATGGAGAATTGAGATGAAGAGTTTAAGAAATTAGCCGAATTAGATATGGATGTAGTATCTAAATTTATGGATGAATATCTGAGTGTTTTAGATTTGAGTATGACTGTAGAGGAGTGGTTTGCTCAATTGAAAGAGGTTGGTAAAAAACATTGATTTGCTTGAAATAATGGAGAATTTAAAGAATGATGATATATTGGAAAGGTTGGAGAATTAGCAATGGTTCTTAGAGTTGGACTTTGTGCATCGATGAGGACTCCAGACTTATTTTCTGTGATGAAAGTGATGGGTAAAGATAGAGTAGAGAAAAGATTGAAAGAATTTGTTGGGTAGAGTAGATCTATCCGGATGTTATTTTTACCTAGGTGAGAAATTCATCCTTTTAGTAATGAAAAAAGCCTGTATGAAGATACATACAGACTGTTTTGTTAATTTAAAATTGTTTTGTTTTCTTTGATGTTAATTCTTATTTGAATTAACGTTGGCACACCAAATACCAGAAAATACACAGGAATTCCAGATAGTTCTGTAGCTGTTGTATTGTTTAATAGGCCATATAATATGATAAGTAGACAGATTAAACAGACAGGTATTATTGACCAGCCACCATTACGTAAAATAGATTTGTTCATGATAAATAAGATTTTTTAAGTTTGTATTTTGAGCATATTTTTATTTTTAATAATGTCAATAAAAAATAATGTCAATAAAAGTCAATAAAAAAAAGCTATTGGAAAACCAATAGCTCTCTATGGAGAGCTTCGGTTTGGTTTCATATAACCAATTTAAATAGTTTATATTTAATTCACAAACTGTTTAGATTGGTAGTATAAGTAATCCGAAGCTCTCCGTTGGGGTTCTATCCGACCTTGTTTGGTAACTGATCTGGATAGTTTTAAAGAGGAATACCTCTAACACGACAACCTAATGTAAGGTTATAAGATCTGAAACAGACCTTGTGTAGTAGAGCCTTGTTATAAGTCGTTGCGTTAATACAATTATATCTGTAGTTTGTATAAAACCAAAAAATGTCCCCGAAATATCGATTTTTAGGACATTTTTTATAATTTTGTGATATAATATGTGTTATGCCGTCTGCATTTTGAAACCAGAAATCAATTTATTGTCATAATTTGCTTTCTGAACCAAAATACCACGGCATATCCTTAAAATTTATTCTCAATAGGATTAGTCTATCTCTTAATTCTGAGTATATCATACGATATATTTCAACTACTTATACAGTTTTTTACCATTCTTTCGTTTCTATTTAGATTTGCTACACCACTTTTTATTTCCAAAAATACTATCTCTCTAAGATTTCCTGTAGATAGACCATCAAATACTACATAATCTATTCATTTTCCTATGAAAACTAGATCTTTGTAGTTGTATGGAAAATTGGGCAATATTGGTGCTATTTTTTCATTTACTTGTCACATGAGTACATTTTTTGATCTTTCTACGGCGTTTTTTCTTTGTCATCTGATTTTACTAAAAAAATAGATCTTTGCTATGAGATATCATATTATACAACCTATAATTATTCATATGATAATGAATGGTAAATTTTGTTCCATTTTGTATTGAAATAATAAACTGTGATTTTATAATGTACACATGAAAACATTCAATCATTCTTTTATATATTTAT